>JAFGTZ010000242.1 GCA_016938795.1 Chromatiaceae bacterium
TGCTCCGTGCTGTAGTGACCGGGCGAGTGGCGGCTGTTGCGGCGCAGACCGCGCGCCTCCAGGAGCGCCTTGGCGTCCTTGATCATGGCCGAGTTGCCGCACAGCATCACATGGCTGTGCTCGGTGTCGATGCGCGCGCCCACATGCGCCTCCAGGCTGCCATCGGCAATGCGGTCGGTGATGCGCCCGCCGAGCCCGTCGGGCTGCGTCTCGCGGCTCACCAGGGGCACGAAGACGAAGCGCTCGCCGTATTGCGCCGCAAAGGACTGGATGACTTCGCTGTAGGCCAGATCGGCGGCCTGGCGCACGCCATGCACCAGCACCAGACGCGCGAAACGCTCCCAGGGCTCCTCGGTGCCGAGCATGGAGAGATAAACCCCGAGCGCGGTGCCCGTGGCGAGCATCCAGAGCGTCTCGGTCGAGGGCACCTGCTCCAGGGTAAAGATGCCGCCCGCCCTGGCCGAGACCCACAGCTCATCGCCCATGGCCAGATCGGAGAGGCGCGGCGTGAGCGGCCCCTCGGGCACCTCGTTGAAATAGATCTCCAGCGGACCCGGGCCCGGCGCGTTGACCAGCGAGTAGGGGCGTCCGACCCGCTCGCCCGCGATGTCCATGGCGACCTTGATGTACTGCCCGGCGCGAAAGTCTTCAATCGGGGCCTCGATACGCATGCTGTAGAGCCCCGTGTTCCACTCATGGCGGGCAACCACCCGGCCTTTCACCCAATCGCTCATGCCTGTGCTCTCTCGTAACGGATCAGGGATTCGATCCGGGCATTGGCCCGGAGGTGACTGTGAGAGGGGATGTTGTGCGCCCGGATCGGCTTTTCAAATGGCGCCGCTTGCAAAGCTCCGCTTGAGCGCCATCTCGAACCAGCGTTCGCCATCGACATCCACAGCGGAGAACCCTCATGAAACGTGGTCTGTTTGCGCTCGGTCTCGCGGCCCTCACCGGCCTGGCCCAGGCTGGAACCGAGCCCGCGCCCGCCTGCTCCTCGCTGCTCGATCTGGAGGTGCGCCAGCTGGCTGGCGAGGAGCGGGTGAATCTCTGCGAGGCCTACCAGGGGCAGGTCGTCCTCATCGTCAATACCGCGAGCAAGTGCGGCTTTACGCCGCAATACGAGGGGCTGGAGGCGCTCTATCGGCGCTATCGCGACCGTGGCTTCGTGGTGCTCGGCTTCCCGTCGAACGACTTTGCCAATCAGGAGCCGGGCAGCGAGGCCGAGATTCAGCAGTTCTGCCGTCTGACCTATGCGGTCGAGTTTCCCATGTTCGAGAAGGTGAGCGTGCGCAAGGGTCGCGCCGCGCCGCTTTTCGAGCGGCTGGCGGCGGCAGGCGCGCCCTATCCCAAGTGGAATTTCTACAAATACCTCATCGACCGCGAGGGGCGACTGGTGGAGTCCTATTCGAGCATGACGGGGCCAGCGGATCCGAAGCTCATCAAGACGATCGAATCGCTGCTCTGAATCGCATGCGCACAGCCCCTCGCCCGTCCGGGCGAGGGGTGGCAGGTCTGGCTTAGCCCCGAGCCTGCTCCAGCGCGGCGATGCGCTTTTCAAGCGGCGGATGGCTGCTGAAGAGCGCCTTGAGGCCCTCGCCAATGCCACCCGAGATGCCGAAGGCGGCAAACTCGCGCGCCGCCAGGTCGTGCGGCTCGTGTACCCGCTGCAGGGCGCGCAGCGCATTGGCCATCTGGGCGCGGCTGGTGAGCGCGGCGCCGCCGGCATCGGCGCGATATTCGCGGTAGCGCGAGAACCACATCACGATCATGGAGGCGAGGATGGAGAGCAGGATCTCGGCGATGATGGAGGTGACGAAGTAGCCGATGCCCACGCCTTCCTCGTTTTTCAGCACCACGCGATCCACCACGTAGCCCACCAGACGCGCGAGGAAGACCACGAAGGTGTTGACCACGCCCTGAATGAGCGCCAGGGTGACCATGTCGCCATTGGCCACATGGCTGATCTCGTGACCCACCACGGCCTCGACCTCATCCTTGTTCATGTGCTGAAGCAGCCCGGTGCTCACCGCCACCAGGGCGTCGTTGCGGTTCCAGCCGGTGGCGAAGGCGTTGGGCTCGGGCGAGTTGAAGATGCCCACCTCGGGCATGCGGATGCCGGCCTGTTCGGACTGACGCGCCACAGTGTCGAGCAGCCAGCGCTCGAAGGGTGTTGCAGGATCGGTGATGATCTGCACGCCCATGCCGTGCTTGGCCATGGTCTTGGAGAGAAAGAGCGAGATGAGCGAGCCGCTGAAGCCGATCACGGCGGCCATGATCAGCAGGGCGCCCATGTTGAGACCGCCCTCGGCGATGATGCCGTCGATTCCGAGCAGACGGAACACCAGGCTGATGACGACAAGCACGGCCGCGTTGGTGGCCAGGAAGAGCAGGATACGCATCATGGTTTCTGACTCCTTGCAAAGTAGTGGGACGCTTGTGTTACAATTTTCGGACGATTCGCGTTAGATCTTTCGATACGCGATCCAGTCAGCATTTCACAGACAAGCCAGATGGGGAAGATTCCCCGGAAAAAAAGTGAAAAAAAGGCTGGACAGCGTAAACAAGGATCTGTAATATACGCGGTCTCAGATCACTGGGGCCATAGCTCAGCTGGGAGAGCGCAACACTGGCAGTGTTGAGGTCGGCGGTTCGATCCCGCCTGGCTCCACCAAATTCAA
>JAFGTZ010000243.1 GCA_016938795.1 Chromatiaceae bacterium
AGCCTGCACAACGTCGATCACGCCGAAATCCACAAGTTCGAGCAACTCGCCTCGCGCTGGTGGGATCCGAACAGCGAATTCAAGACCCTGCACGACATCAACCCGCTGCGACTCGACTACATCCGCCGCCACGCCGGCGGCCTGGAAGGCAAGCGCGTGCTCGATGTCGGCTGTGGCGGCGGGATCCTCGCCGAGAGCATGGCGCTTGAGGGCGCGCGCGTGACCGGCATCGACATGGGCGAGATGCCGCTGCGCGTGGCCGAGCTGCACACCCTGGAAACCGGCGCCGAGGTCGAATATCGCCGCGTGCCGGTCGAGACGCTCGCCGCCGAGCAGCCCGGCGCCTACGATGTGGTGACCTGCATGGAGATGCTCGAGCACGTGCCCGATCCCGCCTCGGTGGTGCGCGCCTGTGCGGAGCTGGTGCGTCCCGGCGGGCAGGTGTTTTTCTCGACGCTCAACCGCAACCCCAAGTCGTATCTCTTCGCCATCGTCGGGGCCGAGTATCTGATGCGGATGCTGCCGCGCGGCACCCATGACTACGCCCGCTTCATCCGCCCCTCGGAACTCGCGGCCTGGATTCGCCAGACCAAGCTGCACGCCCGCGATCTCTGCGGCATGAGCTACAACCCGCTCACCCAGGTCTACCGGCTTGATCACGATGACCTTAGCGTCAACTATCTCGCCTGCTGCGTGCGTGACACCCATGGCTGAACAGCCGCGCCCCTGCGCGCGCCGGCGCCAACCGCATGACGACTGACCCCAACACCCTGGAGTGGCGCTTTCCCAACGCCGCCACCCCGCCGGGCTCCTCGGTTTACTACAGCCTGCGCCTCGCCCCGCCCGCGCAGCGCGACCCGCTCGCCCTGCTCCATGCCTGGCGCCAGCGTCTGCGCACCCTGCCCTGGTCGGTAAGCGAGCGGGCCGTGGGACTCGCGACGCTGGGCTGGTGGCGCGAGGAGTGCGCCCGCATCCACTCCGGCAAGCCCAGCCATCCGCTTGGCGCACCGCTGGCCGAGCTGGTTCGCCGCCATGCACTGCCCGCCGCGCCCCTGCTCGACCCCATCGAACGCGCCGAGGCGCGCCTGCTCGGGCGCACCCCCGAGACCCCGACCGAGTGGCTTGCCGATGCTGAGCGCGATCTTGGCGCAGTCTTCGAGCTGAGCGCCCGCCTCCAGGGCATCGACCCGACGCATCTCGAACGGGCGCGCCGTCTGGGCGCCTATTGCACGCTGGTGGGCGAGATTCGCGCCAGCGGCTGGCTGCTCCGACAGGGATGGAGCGGCTTTCTGTCCGACCAGCAGTGGCGCGCGCTTGCGCTCGATCCCGCGCACCTGCTCCAGCCCGAGGGGCGCGCCCGTCTGGCCGAGGCATTGCGCGCCCAGGCCGCTGACATCGAGGCCCTGCGCGCCACGCTCGACCCCGCCGGACTGCCGCCCGATGTGCGCATCCAGGTGCGTCTGCGTGATCGGCTGTGGCGCGAACTCGCACGCGCCGATTTCGCGCTCGCTGATGAACGCCTCAGTCTCAATCCGCTGCACAAGCTCTGGCACGCCTGGCGCGCGCGCTGAATCGGCAAAGCGCAATGCCTGTCGCGGAGCGCGACGCCATACTTCACCTCCATCCTTCTTACCGACTGTCCAGCTTAAAGAGTCCCGATCCACCATGGAGCATCCTTCCCCCTCCGAGAAACCCTTGCACGACCGCATCGTTCTGGTCACCGGCGCGCTCGAAGGCATTGGTCGCGCCGTGGCCCTTGCCTGCGCCGAGGTTGGCGCCACGGTGGTGCTCTCCTCCTTTCGCCAGCGCGATCTCGAACCCGTCTACGACGCCATCGAGCAGGCCGGCCATCCCGAGCCAGCCATGCTGCCGCTCAATCTCGAAAAGGCCGACGAGGACACCTTCATCGCGGCGGCCAATGTCATTGGCGAGACCTTCGGGCGGCTCGACGGACTGGCCCACTGCGCCACCTTTGCGCCCTATCTCTCGCGCCTCGACGACTACGAGGCGAAGGAGTGGGAGCGCGTCATGCGCGTCAACCTCACCGCCCCCTTTCTGCTCACCCAGGCCTGCCTGCCCCTGCTGCGCGCCGCGCCCGAGGCCGCCGTGGTCTTCACCTCGGACCGCGTCGGGCGCCAGGGCCGCGCCTTCTGGGGCGCCTATGCCGCCGCCAAGTTCGGCATCGAGGGGCTGATGCAGGTCATGGCCGACGAGTTCGAAGAGACCAACATCCGCTGCAACAGTCTCGATCCCGGCATCCTTCGCACCGCCCAGCGCGTCACCCTCTACCCCGGCGA
>JAFGTZ010000032.1 GCA_016938795.1 Chromatiaceae bacterium
CCCGGAACCAAGCGCATAGACCTGCTCGGGGCACAGCCCGAGCGCATTTTCGTCGATTTCCGCAACGCGCGCCTGGCCGAGCTCGGGTTGGACCTGCACGCCATCGCGCGGCGGCTGGATGCCGAGAACAGCTTCTACCCAGGCGGGCAGATCGACACCGGAACCCGCCGATTGTTGCTGGAGCCAACCGGCGCCTTCGCGGATGTCGCCGCTGTGCGCGATCACCTGATCCAACTGCCCGGCGGGCGTGGTGCGATCCCGCTCGGCGAGCTGGCCGAGGTGCATCGCGCCCCGGTCGACCCGCCACAACGGCCGGCCTATTTCAACGGGCGCCCGGCCATTGTGCTGGCCATCGCCATGCGTGAAGGTTGGAGCGTGCTCCATTACGGGCGCGCCTTGCGGGGCGCCTTGCAGGAGATCGAGGCCAGACTGCTCGTTGGCCATGAACTCGCGACCATGACCTTCCAGGCCGAGCAGGTGGCCAAGACCGTCTACGGTGTGAGCACTAACGTGCTCCAGACCCTGTTGGTGGTGCTGGTGGTGGTGATCGGGTTTCTCGGTTTGCGCGCCGGGCTGATCGTCGGTGCCATCGTGCCGGCGGTCATTCTGGTTACTGTGGCGATCATGGGGTTTTTCAGCATCGATTTGCAGCGCATGAGCCTGGCGACCCTGGTCATTGCCCTGGGGCTGCTGGTCGACAATGCCATCGTGGTGGCCGATGACTACAAGCGCCGCCTGGAGGTGGGCGACAGTCGCGCAGCGGCGCTGCGCGGCGTCGGACAGGATCTGGCGATCCCGCTGCTGATCTCGACTCTGACCACTATCCTGGTCTTTCTGCCCCTGATGCTCGCCGAGCATACGGCTGGGGAATACACCCGTTCCATCTCGCAGGTGATCTTGATCGCCTTGCTCAGTTCCTGGGTGTTGGCCATGACCGTCACGCCCAGCCTGTGCCATCGCTTCTTGCCGACACCCGCGACCAACAACAACGCCCAGTTGTCGAGCCCTGCTGATCGCGCGTTTCAATGGCTGGCCCATCATTATGGGCGATTGCTGCGGGTGTTGTTGCGCCATCCTCGGGCGCTCCTTGCGCTCATGGTGGTGCTGATGTTTGCCGCCGTCGCGGGCATGAGCCAAGTGCCGCAACGCTTCTTTCCCAATAGCGACCGTGCGCAACTGCTGGTGGAGATCGACTTGCCGGCCGGTGTGAGCAGCCATGCCACCGAAGCGGCCATGCACACAGTCTTCGCGGCCTTGAATCAGGGCGGCACAGGGGGCGGACTAAATGATCGGATCGACAGCCATGCGACCTATATCGGCTTCGGTGGGCCGCGTTTCGTGCTCTCGCTGACGCCCGTCGATGCCGCGCCGAACAAGGCCTTCATGGTGATCAATGTGGCCGATTTCGGACAGATGGATGCGCTGATGGACGAGCTGCGTGTCTTGTTCCAGGAGGTGACCCCGGAACTCAATGCCCGCGTCAGCAAGATGTTTCTCGGCCCGAGCGACTCCAGCAAGCTCAGCATTCAGGTCAAAGGCCCTGATCCAGCGGTCCTTTATGCCGTTGGGGGGCAGATTCAGGCCGCATTGCGCCGAATCCCTGGCACCCTCGATGTCCATCAGGATTGGGCAAATCGCATCCCGCAACTTGAGGTGGCGGTCGATCCCGCCCGCGCGACCCGCGCCGGGCTGTCCAACCAAGCGATTGCCGAGGCCCTCGCGCGCGCCTTCGCTGGCGAGACGGCCACGTTGTTGCGGGAGGACGACGACCGGGTTCCCATCGTGCTGCGTGCGCATGACGACGAACGCGACCAGGTCAATCGCATCGAAACCCTGAGCCTAACTGCGCCCGATGTCGACGCCTCCATCCCGCTGCTACAGGTCGCCGATGTGCGCCTCGCTAATGCCTATGCGCGGCTCGCCCGCGAAGATCTGGAGCCGACGCTGACGGTGGAGACGCGCAACCGCGGGCTGAACGCCGAGGACCTGGCTCCGGTGGTGGCGCCGGTCTTGGATCAGCTCGCCCGCGCCTTGCCGCCTGGCCATCGCATCGAGTTTGATGGCGTGGTGGTCGACTCGGGCGAGGCACGCGCGGCGCTGATGGCCAATCTGCCGCTGTGCCTGGTAGTGATGCTGATCCTGCTGGTTGCGCAGTTCAACGACTATCGCCGCCCGGCGATCATCGTGCTGACCATCCCGCTGCTGTTGATTGGCGCCGTACTCGGCCTGCTGCTGATGCAGGCCAGTTTCGGCTTTATGGTGATACTCGGTCTCTATGCCCTAGCGGGCATCCTGATGAACAACGCCATCGTGCTGATTGATCGCATCGACAGCGAACGGCGCTCCGGTCAGGCGTTTCTCGAGGCCATTGTCAGCGCGGCGACCTGTCGGCTACGCCCCATCCTGATGGCCACCATCACCACGGCACTGGGTCTGGCACCGCTGATTCTGGTGCGCGATCCGTTGTTTTATGGCATGGCCAGTGTCATGGCCTTTGGTTTGCTCGTCGGCAGCGCATTGTCGCTTGGCGTGGTGCCGGTGCTATACAGCCTGTTGCTCGGCTCGCGGGCCGCCGATCAACCAATGTCGTACACAATGCAAGCGCCCCCGTTCGTTCATAACTGATCGCGGATTTCTTCCACGAGACAAGGGATTTTGCCAATGCAGTATCTGTATCACCCAACGGGCCATGCGATCAAGATTCCGAATATCGTTTCCGGACGATAGTAAAACGGCGGCGTCACTCCACCAGGCGCTCCTCGATGCCGGCTATATCGTAGGTCTGCGCGGACAGACCTAGCGCATCGACCCGCTACTGATTGTCACCACGAGATTAGGGGCTTCGCGGAGCGGCTAGCGCAGCTCGTGCAACCGATTACTCGCTTGGCGTCTTGAGCACGAGTCCACACGCGACTGGTCGGTGGTTTTGACTTCGCGACTTATTTTCCGCTGGCAACGGGCGAGGCGCTTGCAGAAGAGTATGCCAGCTCACTCGCCATGAGGCCTTAATGCCAGGTTTTGACCCGACTCAGGAATCCCTGCGCTGTTTGGCCAGCCAGGCTTCAATGGTGGCGGGATCATATCGCCCAAGCACCTCCTCGGGGTCAAATCGCCCAAGCACA
>JAFGTZ010000033.1 GCA_016938795.1 Chromatiaceae bacterium
GGTGCGGCGCAATGGCGACTATGTGTTCGCGCTGGTGCCGGCTCCCTACTACGAGGGGAGCGAGGACATCTATATCCAGCAGATCACCAAGACCTATCTGAACAAGGGGGCCATGCCCACCACTTGGAACGAGCCGCTCGGGCTCCCGACCGAGATTGTGCCGCTCAATAAACCCTATCAGGTCTTCGCGGGCGGCGCCTTCACCGGGCAGCTGCTCAGCGAGGGGAAGCCAGCGGCGGGCGTGGAATGCGAAATCGAGTACATCAACACCGACATCAACCTTGAGGCCAATGCCTTCAGCCATGAGCCCAAGGGCGATGTGCCGCCCAGCGCCATTGTGGCCATCACCGACGCCAACGGCCTTTTCACCTTTGGCATCCCGGGTCCGGGCGTCTGGGGCTTCGCCTGTCTTGGCTCGGGACCGGACAAGGAGCATGAGGGCAAGGAGCTGTCCCAGGATGCCGTGATCTGGATCAATGCCAGTCCCTTCTCGACCGTAGGCGAGCGCCCTGCAGCCCAGCACTCGCCCATCGCCTCTGACGCAACGGCAAGCATTGAGGATGCGTTGAGCGCCGAGCAGCGGCGCGCCGTGCAGGGTGCCCTGCGTCACATTGGGATCTATACAGGCCCCATTGATGGCGACATCGGACCGCGTACCCGCGAGGCGCTCAAGACCTTCCAGCGTGCCCATGGTCTGGCCGACAGCGGACAGCTCGATCAGCCGCTGTTCGATACCCTGACGGCGGTCGCCAAGCGCTAGGCGCCTGTCCAGTTCCAGGTCAGGGGGTCTTGCGCCGCGCGGGATGACTCCCGAGGCCGCGCGGGGCCTGGTTCCTGGGGCATCCGTTCTTCTTCCAATTGCTTGCAGAGTGCATCCCATGCTGAAACGACTGACTCCCATCGCCCTGACGCTTGCCCTGAGCGTGGCGCTCGCGCCCGCCTGGGCCGAGGACGATCGCGCCATGCGCTTCAAGGTCACCGATCTGGTGGAGCTTCCTCATCCCATACCCGTCATCCGCAAGGATCCCGAGCGGTTCAACATCACCCCCGAGCAGCGCGAGCGCCTGGAGGCCGAACTGATCAAGGTGTTTCCGCCCGAGATTCATCCCCGCATGCAGCGCGCCTGGGAGCTGCAAAACCGCGTGCGTCGCGGGGTCATGAAGCAAAGCAAGGACAGCGCCGCGCTCGCCGCCGAACTCGACGAACTGAGCACGCTCAAGCGCGAAATCGCCACCCTGCAAATCGACGCGCTCCAGCGCCTGCGCACCATCCTCAGCGAGGAGCAGTTCAGCGCCGTGATGGCGGCCATGGA
>JAFGTZ010000244.1 GCA_016938795.1 Chromatiaceae bacterium
CGCCAGGCCAACGAACGCGGTGTAGGTGATCTTGAACTGCTCGTGGAATTCCTTCGCCTGCTGATCGGTCAGACCCGACAGACTCTTTTGCTCAGCCATGATGGCCTCCTGTATCGGTTCGGCGCCGCACCGGGCGGCAACTGTTGTTTCGCGACCCCTCGTGGGTCAGATAACGCCGGACCCTGCGTGGTCCTTGGGGTGTCATCTTAGCTTTACATGCGCCAATGTCAAGACAATTTGACAGTAAAATTTTCAGCCGCCCCGCTCCACCCCAGCCGCGTCGGCATCCATCAGCACCTGCGCCCCCGCCCCCACCTTGGCGATGGGCAGGTCTTGGCCTGCCCTCCAGGCCCGCAGCGCCTCGCGCTTGGCAGCCCCCGTTACCAGAATCAGGCGCTCGCGCGTAGCGTCGGCCAATACCTCGGCGCTGAGCGACACCCGCTCGGCAGGCGGCTTGGGGGCCTTATGCACCGCCAGGGTCAGGCGACCCGGCGGACTCGGCTGGCCGGGAAAGAGACTGGCCACATGACCATCCTCGCCCATCCCCAGCAGGGCGAGATCGAAGGGCAGCCAGGGACGGATGCGCTGCGCATAATCCTCCGCGCCCGCCTCGGGCCCGCGCTCGGCCTGGATAAAATGACGGTTCGATGCCGGCACGCCGGCAGGATCGAGCCACAGGCGCGCAATGGCGGCACTGGTGCGCTCCGGGTGATCGGGCGGTACGCAACGCTCATCGCCCAAAAAGAAATGCCAGCGCGTCCAGTCGGCCTGGTGCTCGGCCAGTGTCTGGTAGAGCGCGAGCGGCGTGCGCCCGCCCGCGAGCACCAGCAAAAAGCGCCCGCGCGCCTCGATGGCGGCGCGCGCAGCGCCAAGAAGGTAGGCGGCGGCGGCGCGGATGAGCGTCTCGCCATCCGCATGGGTCTCAAAGCGCGCGGCTGTACCCAGATCCGTCATGGCAGGATTCCTCATGGGTCATTACACTGACATTTATAACCATCGCACATGGATTTTTCGGTGAGAGCCGGCCAGGGAAAAGCAAAAAAACTGATTTGCGATTGATATAGATTGGAGCGGACGCGTAAAACCGCGTCCGGCATCAGTTACTCCTCGCCCCACCCCGGGGCCTCGACTGACGGACAGGGGCGCGCCTGGATCACATTCGCCGACCCTGGCGCGCCGCTCCGCCGATACTCCCATCACTGGTGACGACGAAGCCGATGAAGATACTCCTGGTTGATGATTCCAAATCCGCGCGTTACGCGCTGCGGCTCCAATTGCAGCGTCATGGTGTCGAGGTCGAAACGGCCGACTGCGCCGAAGCGGCGCTCGAAGCGCTCAAGGGCGAGCTGCCCGACGCCATTTTCATGGATCACATGATGCCTGGCATGAACGGCTTCGAGGCACTGGACGCCTTGCGTGCAGACCCACGCACGGCGGCCATTCCGGTGGTAATGTGCAGCTCCCACGAGGAAGCCGACTTCGTCGCCACAGCCGAGCGCAAGGGTGTCGTCGGCATCCTGCCTAAATCGGTCGCCCCCGAGCGGATTCCTGACATTCTCGCGCGTTTGGAGCAGGTGCTGGCACCCGCGCCAAGCCCCGAGCCGGTGTCGGCGCCCCAGGCGCCTGCTGCCGCCCCGGTCGCGCCCGAGCCCGCGCCGGCGCCCGCCTCCGTCCCCCATCTGGAGCAGCCAAGCGCGCCAGCGCTCTCCGAAGAGCGCATCACGGCACTGATTGATGCACGCCTGCGGGCAGACTTTGCCGA
>JAFGTZ010000245.1 GCA_016938795.1 Chromatiaceae bacterium
GGCGATCTGGCCTGGGCGGCGGGCGACATGCGTGCGCGCGGCTTCCTCATCGGCGGCACCGCCGGGCGTACCACGCTCGCTGGCGAGGGACTGCAACATCAGGATGGACACAGCCCCATCCTCGCCTCGACCATTCCCAACTGTGTGACCTACGATCCGGCCTATGCCTACGAGCTGGCGGTCATCGTGCATGACGGCCTGCGGCGCATGTATCAGGAACAGCACAACTGTTTCTACTACATCACCGCCATGAACGAGAACTACCCGCAGCCGCCCATGCCGGAGGGTGTCGAGGAGGATATTCTCAAGGGGATGTATCGGGTGCGCACGGCGCAACGCGGCGAGCCGCGCGTGCAGCTCCTCGGCGCTGGCGCCATCCTGCGCGAAGTGCTGGCCGCCGCCGAGTTGCTGGAGGCGGACTTCAACATCGGCGCCGATGTCTGGAGCGTCACCAGCTTCAACGAACTGCGCCGCGAGGGCATCGAGATCGAACGCTGGAACATGCTCCATCCCCAGGAAACCCCGCGCCGCTCCCATGTCGAAACCTTGCTTGAATCCACCGAGGGGCCGATCATCGCCGCCACTGACTATATCCGCACCTATGCCGACCAGATTCGCCCCCAGGTGCCGCGCACCTACCGCGTGCTCGGTACCGACGGATTCGGGCGCAGCGACATGCGCAGTCAGCTGCGCAAATTCTTCGAGGTCAATCGCCACTATGTGGTGCTCGCCGCGCTCAAGGCGCTCGCCGACGAGGGCCGCCTGGCGGCTGAGCGGGTCGCCGAGGCCATCGAGACCTATGGCATCGACCCCAACAAGCCCAACCCGGTGACCCTGTGAGACGATCGGAATACGCTTAGGAGATGAATCGCGTGGCAACCCTCGAAGAGATTCAACTGCCCGATATCGGCGACATCGCCGAGGTCGAAATCATCGAAATCCTGGTCGCTGCGGGCCAGCACGTCCAGGCCGGACAAGCCCTGCTCAGCGTTGAGAGCGACAAGGCCAGTGTTGAGATTCCGGCGCCGCGCGCCGGTCGGGTCGATTCGCTCAAGGTTCGGGTAGGCGAGCGCGTCCAGGCCGGCTCGCCCTTGCTGATGCTGGCCCCGGAGGACAGCCCCCCTGCCAATGAGCCGCACAGACCCCACTCCGAGCCGGCATCCGCCGCCCCGAGCAGCGCGCGCGCCGAGAAGACCACAGCCGACCGTGACGAGGTCATCTCGGTGGTGCTTCCCGACATCGGCGAATTCAGCGAGGTGCCAGTGGTCGAGATCCTGGTGGCGCCAGGCGATCATGTCGCCCTGGAGCAATCGCTCCTAACCCTGGAAACCGACAAGGCGACCATGGAGATCCCCGCCCCCGCCGCCGGCACGGTCGAGACCCTGGTGGTGAAGGTGGGCGACAGCCTCAGCACCGGCGACCTTATCCTGACCCTGCGCCCAGACGTCGCGCACGCAGCTCAGGCCGCCCCGACACGCCACCCGGAGCCTGCCGCCAGCGCCCCGCCCTCCGCGCCGCCCCAGCCCAGCGCCGAGCCCCCGGCCCAGCGCCCAGGCCAAGGCGAATGGCGCAAGGCCCCGGTGCTGCCGCGCCCCCAGGACATGGCCAGCATTGCCCCGGGACGCAAGGCCCACGCCAGCCCCGCTGTGCGGCGTTTCGCGCGCGAACTCGGCGTCGATCTGGCGCTGGTCAAGGGCTCTGGCCCCAAGGGACGGGTGCTCAAGGAGGATGTGCAGGGCTTCATCAAGCAGACGCTGACTCAGGGATCTGCCACCACGCCGAGCGCCTCGCAACCGCAGCCCCTGGCGCTGCCTGGCGCGCCCGAGGTGGATCACAGCCGCTTTGGCCCCATCGAAGAGGTTGAGCTGCCGCGCATCCGCAAGCTCAGCGGGCGGCACCTGCATCGCTGCTGGGTCTCGGTGCCCCATGTCACCCAGTTCGACGAGGCGGACATCACCGAACTTGAGGCCTTCCGCAAGGCGCAGAAGTCGGATGCCGCCGAGGCCGGCATCAAGCTCACCTTCCTGCCCTTCCTGCTCAAGGCCGTGGCCGTTGCGCTCAACCGCATGCCGCATCTCAAGGCCTCGCTGACGCCCGATGGCGAGCGGCTCATCCTCAAGCACTACACCCATATCGGCGTTGCGGTCGATACCCCCAATGGGCTCCTGGTGCCGGTCATCCGCGATGTTGATCAAAAGGGTATCCATGCGCTCGCGCGCGAGCTCGCCGAGATTGGCCAGAAGGCCCGGGATGGCAAGCTCGCCCCCAGCGACATGCAGGGTGGCTGTTTCTCCATCTCCAGTCTCGGCGGCATTGGCGGCACCGCCTTCACGCCGATCGTCAACGCCCCCGAGGTCGCCATTCTCGGCGTCTCGCGCGCCGAGATGAAACCGGTCTGGAACGGCGGCGAATTCGTGCCCCGACTCATGCTCCCGCTCTCGCTGTCCTACGATCATCGGGTTGTCGATGGCGCCGATGGTGTCCGCTTCACCTCGCTGATTCGCGACTTGCTCGGCGATATTCGCCGGCTGCTCCTCTAGTGGTCAACCATGGGGTCGGACAACACCGACCCCATGACCCTCGTCGCACGTCGCCACCATCGCGGCGATCGTTTAGCATGGCGCCCAGAATCATCTATCCCTAGCCGCTAGACCTATTTACCTTCAGAGAGAAGCAGCGAATCATGAGCGAGACGATCAAGGTCCATGTTCCCGATATCGGCGAATTCAAGGATGTCGAGGTCATCGAGGTGCTGGTCGCCCCCGGTGACAGCATCGCCAAGGAGGCCTCACTCATCACACTGGAAAGTGACAAGGCCACCATGGAAATTCCCTCCCCGGCTGCGGGCAGCGTGGTCGAGGTGCTGGTGAAGGTGGGCACGCGCATTTCCCAGGGCGATGTCCTCCTGACGCTGGAAACCACCGATGCGGCGGCCATCGAGGCCGCGCATCACCACACCGCCAGCGCCGCAGTCCATGCAGCGCCTCCCCAGGATGGCGCGCGCGAGGAGCTCGCCGAAGTGGTGGTGCTGGGCGCCGGTCCTGGTGGCTACACAGCCGCCTTCCGCGCCGCCGATCTGGGCAAGAAGGTCATTCTCATCGAACGTAACGACCGCCTCGGCGGCGTCTGTCTCAATGTGGGCTGCATCCCCTCAAAGGCGCTGCTGCATACCGTGGCCATCATCGAAGAGACGCGCGCACTCGGCTGTATGGGGGTTACCTTCGCCGAGCCCGAGATCGATCTTGACAAGATGCGCGCCGGCAAGGAGGCCGTGGTGGCCAAACTGACCGGTGGTCTGGCCGCCATGGCCAAGCAGCGCAAGGTGACTGTTATTCAGGGGAACGGGCGCTTCGAGTCGCCCAATCGTCTGTTGGTCGAAAGTGCCGAGGGACCGGTGCGTGTCAGCTTTGATCAGTGCATCATCGCCTGCGGCTCCTCACCCATGACCATTCCCGGCTTTCCGCACGAAGATCCGCGCGTCATGGACTCCACCGACGCGCTCGCCATCGAGGATATTCCGGGCCGCATGCTGATCGTCGGCGGCGGCATCATCGGGCTGGAGATGGGCACTGTCTACAGCACGCTCGGTGCGCGCATCGACGTGGTCGAACTCAAGAACCAGCTCATGCCCGGCTGCGACCCCGATCTGGTGCGCGCCTTCGAGAAGGTCTCGAAAAAGCGCTATGAGCGCATCCTGCTGGAGACCAAGGTGGCCAGCATGAGCGCCACGCCCGAGGGTATCCGGGTTGTTTTCGAAGGCAAGCATCCCGGCGAGGAACTCTACGACAAGGTGCTGGTGGCGGTTGGGCGTCGCCCCAATGGCAAGCTCATCAATGCCGAGGCCGCAGGAGTCGCGGTCGATCAGCACGGCTTTATCGCGGTGGACCAGCAAATGCGCACCAATGTGGCGCACATCTTTGCCATCGGCGATGTGGTGGGCGGCCCCATGCTGGCCCACAAGGCCACGCACGAGGCCAAGGTCGCGGCTGAGGTCATCGCTGGTTTGCCGGCCCTCTTCGACCCGCTCACCATCCCCTCGGTGGCCTACACCGATCCCGAGGTCGCCTGGATGGGCCTGACCGAAACCCGCGCCAAGGCCGAAGGCATTGCCTACGAGAAGGGCGTCTTCCCCTGGGCGGCCAGCGGGCGCGCACTCGGCATCCATCGCGACGAGGGCTTCACCAAGCTGCTCTTCGACCCCGAGACTAAGCGCATCCTGGGCGCCGGCATCGTCGGCCCCAATGCCGGCGAACTCATCGGCGAAACCGTGCTGGCCCTGGAGATGGGCGCGGATATGGAAGACATCGGCCTCACCATCCATCCTCACCCCACCCTAAACGAGACCATCGGCCTCGCCGCCGAGATGGCGCACGGTTCCATTACGGATCTGCTGCCGCCGAAGAA
>JAFGTZ010000246.1 GCA_016938795.1 Chromatiaceae bacterium
GCCTCCAGCAGCTCGGTCTATGGCGCCAACACCGCCATGCCCTTCTCGGTGCATCACAATGTCGATCATCCGCTGAGCTTCTACGCTGCCAGCAAAAAGGCCAACGAGCTCATGGCGCACAGCTACAGCCATCTCTACGGGCTGCCGACCACGGGGCTGCGCTTTTTCACCGTCTATGGTCCCTGGGGCCGCCCGGACATGGCGCTGTTCAAGTTCACCCGCGCCATTCTCGCCGGCGAACCCATCGAGGTCTTCAATCACGGGCACCATCGGCGCGATTTCACCTACATCGACGACATCGTCGAGGGCGTCATCCGGGTGCTCGACCGGGTGCCCGGGGGCAACCCCCAGTGGTCCGGCGACCAGCCCGACGCGGCGAGCAGCCGCGCGCCCTATCTGCTCTACAACATCGGCAACCAGCAGCCGGTGGAACTCATGGACTACATCCGCGAGCTTGAACACGCCCTCGGGCGCACCGCCGAGATGCGGCTGCTGCCGCTCCAACCTGGCGACGTGCCCGACACCTTCGCCGATGTGAGCGATCTGGCGCGTGACACCGGCTATCGCCCCGCCACCCCGGTGAGCGAGGGCGTGGGGCGCTTTGTGGACTGGTATCGGTCCTTCTACGGGGTCTGACCCGATTAAAGACTGAAGGGCGGCGCCGCGCTCTCCGGAACACTGAGCCCGAAGAGCGCATCAAGCCGCGCGATCAGCTCGCGCAGTTGCAGCGAGAGCAGGGCAAACTCGGCATCGAAGCGGGCGCGCGCATCGTCGTTATCGTCGTCCATCTCCTCGATGAGCGCCTCGCCCATGCGCAGGCGCTTGAGCGACAGATCCTCGGCGAGCACGAAACTGAAGCGCTCGTCCCAGCCCAGCGCGAGCTTCACCACACGCTTGCCGGCGCGCAGATGATTCAGCATCTCCTCGCTGGTGAGATCCTGACCGCTGACACGCACCACCCCGGCACTGTCCTCGGCATCGCGCAGCTCGCAGGCATCGCCCAGGATGATGTCGCCCGGCACCGGCCCATCGAGCAACCACTGACTCATGAGACTGGCTGGGGTGGTGGCCGGCGCGGGCGGATAGGCGGGCAGGCTGCCGAGGGTCTCGCGCAGCAGCGAGAGCACCTCATCGGCCTGCTTCTCGCTCGCGGCGTCCACCACCGCCCAGCCCGCACGGGTGTCGAGATAGAGCTGGGTGCGGCGCGAACGGGTAAAGGCGCGCGGCAGCATCTCCTGGGTGATCTGCTCGCGCAGCCGGCGGCGCTCGGCGCGCCCCACATCGCGCGACTCGTTCGACTCGATCTCGGCCACGCGCTCATCGAGCGCCTCGGCCACCGCTGCCGAGGGCAGCAGACGCTCCTGCTTGCGTGCACAGAGCAGCAGACAGTCACCCACGCCATGCACCAGGCCGCTGCTGTCCTCGCCCAGCGGCGGCGCCCAGCCGAGCGTCATGCTCTCCAGCGGGCCGCAGGGACGAAAGCGGCGTTCACCAAGCTGGGTCTCCAGCTCCAGCGGATCGAGCGAAAAGGCGGCGTCCAGTCGATAGAGTCGGGCGTTTTTGAACATGGCGAAACTCGGGTCGGAAAAAGGCCCGCAGTATGCCCGAGGCAGGCCGTGCTGCAAACCGCGCGCCGCTTAGACCTGCC
>JAFGTZ010000247.1 GCA_016938795.1 Chromatiaceae bacterium
CTCAAGATGGTGCTCATCCTCAAGCGCGGCGAGCCCATCGAGCAGCGCGCCATGCTGCGCCGCCTGGCCGAGCTGCAGTACGAGCGCAGCGAGATCGCGCTCGAACGCGGCACCTACCGGGTGCGCGGCGATGTGATCGACATCCACCCGGCCGAGTCCGAGGACGAGGCGCTGCGGGTGGAGCTGTTCGATGACGAGATCGAGTCGCTCGCGCTCTTCGATCCGCTCACCGGCGCCATCAAGCAGCAGGTGGCGCGCT
Organism: Chromatiaceae bacterium; assembly: GCA_016938795.1. GTDB lineage: Bacteria > Pseudomonadota > Gammaproteobacteria > Chromatiales > Chromatiaceae > Marichromatium. The sequence goes on from JAFGTZ010000247.1 coordinate 260, forward strand.
TCACCGTCTATCCCAAGACGCACTACGCCACCCCGCGCGAGACGGTGCTCGCAGCGGTGGAGCGGATCAAGGTGGAGCTGCGCGAGCGCCTGGAGGATCTGCGCGCGCGTGAGAAGCTCGTCGAGGCGCAGCGACTGGAGCAGCGCACCTTGTTTGATCTGGAAATGATGGTCGAGGCGGGCTATTGCTCGGGCATCGAGAATTACAGCCGCTATCTCTCCGGGCGCAACGCGGGCGAGCCGCCGCCAACCCTCTACGACTATCTGCCGCACGATGCGCTGGTCATCATCGACGAGAGCCATGTCACCGTGCCCCAGCTTGGCGGCATGTATCGGGGCGATCGCTCGCGCAAGGAAAATCTGGTCGAGTACGGCTTTCGGCTGCCCTCGGCGCTCGACAACCGGCCGCTCAAGTTCGAGGAGTTTCGCGCCCGCCAGCCCCAGACCCTCTACGTCTCGGCCACCCCGCGCGCCTTCGAGCTGGAGCACTCGGGGCAGGTGGTTGAACAGGTGGTGCGCCCCACCGGGCTGGTCGATCCCGAGCTTGAGGTGCGCCCGGTGCTCACCCAGGTGGACGATCTGCTCTCCGAGATCCGGCTGCGCGTGGCGCAGGACGAGCGGGTACTCGCCACCACCCTCACCAAGCGCATGGCCGAGGATCTGACCGAGTATCTCGCCGAGCACGGGGTGCGGGTACGCTATCTGCACTCGGACATCGACACCGTGGAGCGGGTCGAGATCATTCGCGATCTGCGTCTGGGCGTTTTCGACGTGCTCATCGGCATCAACCTGCTGCGCGAGGGGCTGGACATGCC
>JAFGTZ010000248.1 GCA_016938795.1 Chromatiaceae bacterium
CCATGGAGCTAAGCCAGCGCATCAACGCCGGTCTGGTCGAGCGCGCCCAGGCGCTGGAAACGCTGGTCAAGCGCTTTCATCTCGACTGAGCGCCCTAGCCACGTAGATACCGTCTCTCCCGTCAAACGCCAGGTGCAAGACCCGTGGAAGCGGCTTCCAGCCGCGAGCCGACAGCGAGACCCGTGCAGACTCGCGTGCCACCGTGCCTGCCGGTCAGTGCTGATCCCGGGTTCTCAACCTCAGCGCGGGGTTCTCGCGGCTAAAAGCCGCTTCCACAGGCCTTAGCGGAATGGTACGCGATGCGTACCATACGAAACTTCGAGCCTTGCACAGGGCACGCGATGCGTACCCTGCGAAACTTCAATTCTGCGCTGCGGGTTGGGCGTTTGCATCAGGCGCTGTCTGAGCGGGTTCGGCCTCGGGCGCTTCAGCGGGTGCGGGGGGTTGCTCGGGCGCGGCTTGAGCTGGCGCCGCTGGCTGAGCGAGGCCGGGTGCGGCTGGTGGCGCTGCGTCAGGCGCGGGCGCCTCGGGTTCGGGGGCGACCTCGCCAGGCTCTGCCGGGGCCTGCGCGGCAGGCGCAGGCGGCTCGGGCGCGGCTGGCGGTGTCTCCTCCTGAGGCGGTTCCGGGGGCGCTGGCGGAGCCGGCGCGGGCAGGTCGCGCACCAGCCGCACATGGGCCTCCTGCTCGCGACTCATCCGATAGGGCGAGCCACGATGAAAGCTCACCGCCCAGGCGCGGCCCAGACCACCGCTGTCCTTCGAGGCGCTCCAGTAAAAGGCCCCCAGTGTGTTGGGAAAGACCTGCGGGTTGATGGCCGGCGCCGGGTGACAGCGCTCGACGATGCCTTGCAGCTCGCGTCCGCTCGGTAGACGCCAGCCCTCGCCCTCGCGTGCGGCAATCGCCATGGCCGCCTCCCAGGTGTAGGCGCGCGGACGCCCCACACATTCATCCTCCCGCCACTCCTGGCCGAGCGCGCAGCGCTGCCATTGCAGATTGGTGCGCAGATCCTGAACGATGGCCGGACTCTCATCGAGCGCGATAAAGGCCCCGGATGGCGTGGTTTCAGCCAGTCCGGGCAGACAGGCATCTGCGGCGAGAGGAATCTCCGCCCCCCGCACCGCGCCCAATCTGAAGGCGAAACAGAGCGCGAGACAGAATGCAAGACAGTGCACGGCCAGAGGCGCGCCTGGCTGTGCAAGCGAAGGCATCCGAGATATCTGGCCCTTGGCGAGCGGGTGTGAAAGAATGTGGCGCATTGATAATTTTATATCCGTCGCGCCTCGGCGCCCGGGTTTCAAACGCACAGTAACGATACAGGACAGTCTGTGATGGCTAAGACGATTCTTACCGTGGATGATTCGGCATCCATTCGTCAAATGGTGTCATTCACGCTCAAGGAAGCGGGCTACAGTGTCAGCGAGGCGGTCGATGGACAGGATGGTCTCGACAAGGCGCGTAGCGGGCGTTTCGATCTTGTTTTTACCGATCAGAACATGCCACGCATGGATGGACTGACCCTCATCAAGCAACTGCGCGCGCTTCCGCAGTATAAATCGGTACCCATCCTCATGCTGACCACGGAGTCGGGCGAGGACATGAAAAATCAGGGGCGCGCGGCAGGCGCGACGGGTTGGCTCGTCAAGCCGTTCGACCCCAAAAAGCTTCTGGAAGTGGTGCGCAAGGTGATCGGCTAGCGGTCACGGTCGGCGTCACACTCAACCAGGAGCGAGGGCACAGCCTATGACGATCGACATGACCCGTTTCTATCAGGTGTTCTTCGACGAGGCCAGCGAGCATCTGGCCGAGATGGAGAGCCTTCTGCTGGAACTGGATGTCGAGGCGCCGGATGCGGAGATGCTCAACGCCATCTTCCGCGCCGCGCATTCCATCAAGGGCGGCGCGGGCACCTTCGGCTTTGCCGATATGGCCGAGCTGACCCATGTGCTCGAAACCCTGCTCGACCGGGTGCGCAAGCAGGAAACCGCGCTCAGCACCCAAATCGTCGATGTGTCGCTTCAGGCCGGTGATCTGCTGCGCGCCCAGCTTGAGGCGCATCAGGAGGGCCGCGAATTCAGCGATAAGGAACGCCTGCGCGAGGTCTGCGCCGTGCTGGAGACGCTGGCTGGCGCACCCCGGCAAAACGCCGCGCCTCCCGTTTCTCCGTCCGCCGGCGCGGAGCGCTCCAGCCAAACCTGGACGCTCAGGTTCCGTGTGGGCGAGCCCGGTCACCCGCGTGAGGAGGATCTCGACTCGCTGCTCGACGCGCTTGGCGATCTGGGCGCTGTGGAGCCGCTCGACGAGGGCGCAACGCCGAACGCGCGTTGCTGGCGTCTGACCACCTCCTCCGAGCCTGAGGCCATCGTCAATCTCCTGGCCTTTGTCTGTGATCCCAAGCAAATCGACATAAGCGCCGATGAGAGTGGCGCCAGCGCCGAGGAGGGCGAAGGTTATGGCTTCTTCGCCGATGCCTCGGGCGCTGTCTCGGTAACCGTATCCGAGGCGGATGAAGGCTTTGGGTTTTTCGCCGGCGCGCCTGGCGCCGAGGCGCTCTCCGAGACGCCTGAGGCCGCGCCAGCGTCTGAGCCAGCGTCTGAGCCAGCGTCTGAGCCAGCGTCCGAGCAGCCCCATATCGTCCAGGAACCCGCGCAGGGCTACGGCTTTTTTATCAATGCGCCGGGCGCTGATCGCGCCGTCGATCAGGACTACCCAGGCTATGGCCTCTTTGGCGGCAGCCCCGGCATGGATCAGGTGGCGGCGCTCGCGGTCGAGTCGCGCGAGGAGCAGGCGCGCGGTTATGGCTTCTTTCGCACCGCGCCCGGGGTGCCGGGTGGAGCGCCTGAGTCCGAAACGCCCCGACAGGAGACGGGCGCCAGGCCAGCCTCCGGTGCCTCAGCTCAGCCGCCGCGCGCCAGCAGCGCCCAGCCCCAGGCGTCCAGCGCCAGCAAGCGCGCCACGGCGGGCGACACCTCTATCCGGGTCAGCGTCGAGAAGGTCGATCAGCTCATCAATCTGGTGGGTGAGCTGGTCATTACCCACGCCATGCTCGCGCAATCGACCTCGACGCTCGATCCGGTGCTGAACGAGCGCGTGCATGATGGTATCGCGAATCTGGAGCGCAACTCGCGCGATCTGCAACAGGCGGTGATGTCGATTCGCATGATGCCGATCAGCTTTGTGTTCAACCGCTTTCCGCGCGTGGTGCGCGACACCGCCGCCGCGCTTGGCAAGAAGGTCAATCTCAGACTGGTGGGCGAGGACACCGAGCTCGACAAGGGCCTAATCGAACGGCTCGCCGATCCACTCAACCATCTGGTGCGCAACAGCATTGACCACGGCGTCGAGATGCCCGAGCAGCGTCTTGCCGCCGGCAAGTCCGAGACTGGCGACATTACCCTGGCGGCCAGCCATCGCGGCGGCAACGTAGTGGTCGAGGTGAGCGACGACGGCGCGGGACTCAGCCGCGAGCGTCTGCTGAAAAAGGCTGCCGAGCGCGGCGTTCCCATCGCCGAGAACGCGCCCGACAAGGAGGTCTGGCAGCTTATCTTCGCACCTGGATTTTCCACCGCCGAGCGCATTACCGACATCTCCGGGCGCGGTGTGGGCATGGATGTGGTGCGGCGCAACATCGAGGCCATGAACGGGCGTGTCGAAATCGACTCCGAGCCTGGACGCGGTACGCGCATTACCATCCGCCTGCCGCTGACGCTGGCCATTCTCGACGGGATGTCGGTGCAGGTCGATGACGAGGTCTTCATCCTGCCGCTCACCGTCATTCGCGAATCCATCCGCCCCCAACCGGGGCAGTGCAAGACGCTCGCCGGCAAGGGTCATGTGGTGCATGTGGGCGATGACTATCTGCCGCGCGTGGTGCTCGCCGAACTCTTCGGGCTTGAGGGTGCAAGGCGTGCGCCCGAGGAGAGCATTCTGGTGATCGTCGATTCGAACGAAGGGCGCGCGGCGCTCCAGGTCGAGGAGCTTGGGGCCCAGCTCCAGGTCGTCATCAAGAGTCTGGAAACCAACTACCGCAAGGTCGAGGGCATTTCGGGCGCCACCATCATGGGCGATGGCCGGGTGGCCATGATTCTCGACGTGGATGCCTTGGTGCGTCTCAGCCGCCGCGAGCACTAGCCGCGAGCACGAAAGGGGGGAGCCATACAGCATGAAAGAGGCCAGCAACGCCATGAACGACGACGCTCAGGAGCGCGCCATCGGCGCAAGCACTGACTCGCGCGAATATCTCACCTTTACCCTGGGCGCGGAGGAATACGGCATCGACATCCTCCATGTGCAGGAGATTCGCGGCTACGACACCGTGACGAAGATCGCCAACTCGCCCGATTTCATCAAGGGCGTGATCAACATGCGCGGAGTCATCGTGCCCATCATCGACATGCGCCTGAAGTTCAACCTCGGCGAGGTCGAGTACAACCAGTTCACGGTGGTCATCATTCTCAATATTGTCGAGCGTGTGGTGGGTATGGTGGTTGACGGGGTCTCGGATGTCATTGCGCTGCGTGCGGAGCAGATCCGTCCCGCACCCGAATTCGGCGCCATTCTCGATACCGCCTATATCAATGGTCTGGCCACGCTCGAAGAGCGCATGGTCATCATGGTCGATATCGAGAAACTCATGACCAGCGAAGAGATGGGCCTGGTTGAGCGCTTGCGCGCGGACATCAGCGACTGAATGGCGAGCGACATGGTTTTGTTTCGGATTTCAAGGGGTGTGATATGGGCAAATTAACGGTGGGAATGCGGCTGGGGTTGGGATTCGGCGTCCTGCTGCTGCTGCTCGGGCTGGTGGCCTTCATTGGTCTCACCAAGATTGATGACATTAACGACAACATTGCGGCCATTGAGGGCGATCTCTTCCCCAAGACCGTGCAGGCCAATACCATCATCGATAGCATCAACGTGGTCGCACGGATCACGCGCAATATCCTGCTGCTCGACGACCAGGCCGCCATCGCCACTCAGACCGCGCGGCTCGACGAAGCCCGCCGTATCATTGTCGATAATCTTAATCGTCTCGAACAGACCATCAAAAGCCCCGATGGCATGCGCCGTCTGGCGGCGGTGACTGAGTCGCGCGGGCGCTATGTCGCCATACAGGACCGCTTTCTCTCGCTGGTGCGCGATGGCCGGCGCGCTGAGGCCACCACCCTCCTGTTCGGCGAGTTTCGCGATCTGCAAAATGCCTATATCAAGGACGTGGCCGAGCTGATTCGCTTTCAGACCGATCTCATGGCAGAGGCCGGCCAAGAGGCAAGTGCCAATGTCAGCTCGGCCACGACACAGGTGCTGATTCTGTCGCTGATTGCGCTGGCCATCGGCATCGGCGTCGGCGTCTGGATCGTGACCGGCCTCACGCGTCAGCTCGGCGGCGAGCCCGACTACGCGTCCGCTCAGGTGCGCGCCATCGCCAATGGCGATCTCTCGCAGAACATTGCCCTCAAGCCGGGCGATAGCACCAGCCTGCTGGCGGCACTCGGCCAGATGCAGGGGGCTCTCAAGCAGCTGGTCTCGGAGATTTCCGACATTGTGCATGCGGCGACTCAGGGCGATTTCAGCAAGCGCGTGGATCTGGCCGACAAGCGCGGCTTTGGGCGCGAGATTGGCGAGGGACTCAACACGCTCGCCGAGACCACCGATATCGGCCTCAAGGATGTCACCCGCGTCTCCCGCGCACTCGCCGCCGGCGATCTGTCACAGACCATCGAGCGCGATTATCCGGGGCTCTTCGGCCAGACCAAGGAGGGCGTTAACGGCACAGTCAAGGCGCTGAGCGCCGTGGTCGATGAAATCCGCAACATTGTCGATGCGGCCAATCGCGGCGATTTCACTACCAAGCTCGATCTGGCTGGCAAGCAGGGCTTTGCGCGCGACATTGCCCAGATGCTCAATCAGCTCTCCGACACCACCGAGGTGGGTCTGAACGATGTGATGCGCGTCTCTCGGGCGCTCGCCGAGGGCGATCTGACCAAGACCATCGTCAAGGAGTATCCGGGGCTCTTTGGCGAAACCAAGGAAGGGGTCAACACCACGGTGTCGAACCTCAAGCAGCTTGTGGTGCAGATTCGCGAGGCGGTCGATACCATCAACACTGCTTCAAACGAAATTGCCACGGGCAATCAGGATCTCAGCCAGCGCACCGAGGAGCAGGCCAGCTCGCTGGAGGAAACCGCCAGCTCCATGGAGGAGCTCACCAGCACGGTGAAGCAAAACGCCGACAATGCCCGTCAGGCCAATCAGCTCGCGGTGACTGCCTCGGACGTGGCCACCAAGGGCGGCGAGGTGGTCAATGCCTCGGTGGCCACTATGGCGGCCATTTCGGAGTCGAGCAAGAAGATTGCCGACATCATTGGCGTGATCGACGGTATCGCCTTCCAGACCAATATCCTCGCGCTCAACGCGGCGGTCGAGGCGGCGCGCGCTGGCGAGCAGGGGCGCGGCTTCGCGGTGGTGGCCGCCGAGGTGCGCAATCTTGCGCAGCGTTCGGCCAATGCCGCCAAGGAAATCAAGACGCTGATCACCGATAGCGTCGAGAAGGTCGAGTCCGGCACCACCCAGGTGAACGAGGCCGGCGAGCGCATGAACGAAATCGTTACCTCAATCAAGCGCGTCACCGATATCATGGCCGAAATCTCGGCGGCCTCCGAGGAGCAGTCCGCTGGCATCGAGCAGATCAATCAGGCCATCACCCAGATGGACGATGTGACCCAGCAGAACGCGGCCCTGGTCGAGGAGGCGGCAGCCGCTGCTGAATCGCTGGAGGATCAGGCGCGCTCGCTGGCCAACATGATTGGTGTTTTCAAACTCGACCAGAGCGCCATGAGTTCGGCGGTGGCGGCGCGCCCGTCAGCCGCCCCGCGTCGCGCGCACACGCCGGCCAAGCCGGCGGCCAAGGCCACCCATAAGCCCGCCGCTCCCAAAAAGTCGGCGCCTCCAGCCATTGCGCCGCCCACGGATGATGGCGACTGGGAGGAATTCTGAGCCTCTGTTTGAGCTGTGCCGGCGGCAGCTGCCGCCGGCGGGGCCGTGGTCGCTCCGACTCGGGCACTTCAGCCTTGGAGGAGTTCCTGTGGCTATGGATGGGGCCTTGGGTGTTTCTTCAGCATGCGTGAGCGCGAGTTTCATTTCACTGATCGCGATTTCGAAAGCATTCGCGAGCTGATTTATCAACATGCCGGAATCGCGCTCAGTCCGGTCAAGGTGGATATGGTCTACAGCCGCATTGCGCGCCGGTTGCGCGCCACCGGGCTGGAAACCTTTTCCGACTACCTGGAGCGTCTACATTCGGATGCCGAGGAGTGGCAAGAGTTCGTCAATTCGCTGACCACCAATCTGACGTCCTTTTTTCGCGAGGCGCATCACTTTCCGCTGCTCACCGAGCACGTGCTGGAGGCGGCCCCCAATACGCGCAACCCGGCGCGTCTCTGGTCGGCGGCCTGCTCCACGGGCGAAGAGCCCTATTCCATGGCCATGGCCCTGATCGACGCCTTTGGCTCCTGGACGCCGCCGGTGCGTATTCTCGCCACCGATCTCGATACCCAGGTGCTGGGCCACGCGAGCGACGGGGTCTATTCAGCGGAACGCGTCGCCAAGCTGCCGCGCGATCTGGTGCGGCGCTTTTTTCTGCGCGGTCGTGGTAAGCGCGCAGGTCAGGTGCGTATCCGCCGCGAGGTGCGGGATCTGGTGACCTTTCGCCCTCTGAATCTGCTCGATCCGCTCTGGCCCATCAAGGGCCACTTCGCGGCTATCTTTTGTCGCAATGTGCTCATTTATTTCGACAAGCCAACTCAATATCGACTGCTTGAGAAATTCCATCCCCTGGTTTATCCCAATGGTTTGCTCTTTGTTGGACACTCCGAAAGCCTGGTACATGCGGCGGATCTTTTCCGGGCGCGTGGCAAAACCGTCTGTGTTCCCGTCTCGCGTCATCTCAATGGGGTCAAGCGATGACCGAAGGGTATGAAGAGGTTCTGGCGCCCAACCTGTATTATGACCGTCACTTTAAAATGGATGCCGTCAAGATCCTGCCAGGCGAGTACTATGTCTCGGCCCGCGAGCTGCTCATGGTGACGGTGCTAGGTTCCTGCGTCTGCGCCTGTGTGCGTGACCGGCTCAGCGGCATCGGCGGCATTAACCATTTCATGCTGCCTGACGACAAACGCGAGGAGGAGGAGCGCTTTGGCCGCTCCATGCGCTATGGCGACTACGCCATGGAGATTCTCATCAATCAACTCATCAAGCTCGGCGCACGGCGCAAGCACTTGGAGGCCAAGGTCTTTGGCGGCGGCAATGTGCTCACCGGGTTCAAGAGCAATATGGTGGGAGAGCGCAACGCACGCTTTGTGCTGGAGTATCTCGCGACTGAAGGAATTCCGGTCGTCGCCAAGGATCTGCTCGGCAACAATCCGCGCAAGGTGTATTTTTTTCCCGATTCGGGGCGCGTGCTGGTCAAGCGTCTGCGCAGTCTGCACAACGACACCATCATCGAGCGCGAGCTGACCTATCGTCAGCGTTTGCGTCAGTCCCGGGTCGAGGGCGAGATCGAACTTTTTTCCTGAGCCGATCGCCAACTGGAGCATTAGAGGGGAGCGTTCATGCAAGAGAGCCTGCAACAGCAGTGGCCCATGCTGGTGGCGAGCCTGGCGGCCATGCTGGCCAACGCGCTCTGGCCCGGCTGGTTTCCGGGCTGGTTGGCGGTGGGGTTGATCACGCTGGGCTGGTTTCTCTGGCCATGGCTTGGGCGCGTGCTGGGTGTTGCGAACGAGGCCGGCCTGTCGGTCGCGCTCAGGAGCAGCGAGGATCAGGGCCATTCGAGCGAAGCGGATGATCGCGAACTCTGGGGTCTGGTGCGCGAGATTGACGCCCTGCTGGTGCCTGAAATCGAGGAGTTGCGCGGTCTGATCACGCAGGCAAGCGCACTCGTCGGAGAGGCCGCGAACGATCTCCAGCGCAGTTTTCAGGGCCTTTCAGACGGCGCCCGCAGTCAGCAGGAGCTGGTGATGCGCCTGGTCCAAGGGGTCTCGGGCGATGAGGATGCCGGTATGTCACATATCGACATGCATGAGTTTCTAACCGAGAACAGCCAGTTGCTCGCCGATAACATCGACCGTCTGATCGAGATGGGCAAGCATAGCGTCGAGGTGGTGCACCAGATTGAGGATCTCTCGGCGCAGATGGACGAAATCTTCCAGGCGCTCGATGCGGCTACACGCATCGCCCGCCAGACCAATCTGCTCGCGCTCAATGCGGCCATCGAGGCGGCGCGCGCCGGCGAGCAGGGGCGCGGTTTCGCGGTGGTGGCCCAGGAGGTGCGCAAGCTCTCGCAGGACTCG
>JAFGTZ010000249.1 GCA_016938795.1 Chromatiaceae bacterium
ACCGAGGTGCTCGGCGCGCCGCCCGACGAGGTGGTGCTTGCGCCCGCGCGCGCCGTGCTCAAGACCTCAAGCGGCAAGCTGCGGCGCAGCGACACCCGTGCGCGCTATCTGGCCGGGCGTCTCGACGAGGGCAGCCGCTCGACGGAACGCCAGCTCTGGCATCTGCTGCTGGCCGGCGTGCGCGAGCGTCTGCGCCGCTGGCCGACCGCGCTCTATGTGGCCTATGCCCGGACGCTCTTCGGGCTGCTGGCCGCGCCGCTGTGGATGGCGCTCATGCTGATGCCGTCCGTGCGCTGGCGCTGGGCGCTGGCGCGCGGCGGGGTGCGCCTGCTGCGCTGGCTGACCGGCGTGCGGCTCGCCGTGGAGGGCCGCGAGCGGCTGCCCGCGCCCGGCACGCCCTGCATTCTGGTGGCCAATCATGCGAGCTATCTCGATGCCCTGGTGCTTGCCGAGGCCATGGGTCGCCCACTGGCCTTTGTCGCCAAGCGCGAGCTGGGACGCCGGCGCTGGATGCGCCGTGCGCTGGAGCGGCTGGGAACCCGTTTTGTCGAGCGCTTCGATGTGCGCCAAGGCGGCGCCGATCTCGACCGGCTGGATGCGGCCCTGGCACAGGGCGAGACCCTGGTCTTCTTTCCCGAGGGCACCTTTCGCGAGCAGCCTGGGCTGCTGCCCTTTCGCATGGGCGCCTTCGCGCTGGCCGCGCGTACCGCTGCGCCCTTGGTGCCGGTCACGCTCATCGGCACGCGCGAGCGCATGGCGGGCGATGGCTTTCGGCCATCGCCCGGGCCTGTTCGCGTGGTGATCGAGGCGCCGCTGGTTCCCGCCGGGCGCGCTTGGGAGGCGGGCGCAGCGCTGCGCGATGCGGCCCGCGCCGCGATCGCGGGCAGGCTTGGCGAGGCGCCCTAGTCCGCGTCGAGCTCGGCCACGCTGGCGCCGAAGGCTTCGCTGCCATAGCGCTCGAAGCGCATATCCCGCGACCAGTGGCTGGCCGCCAACCCCGCCTTGCGCTTGAGATGGGCGAGAAAATCCGCCGGCGCGGGGAGCTGTTCCCAGACCGAGGGCAGGAAGGTTGCGCGCCGCCCGTGCTCGCTCAGAATGAGCCCGTCGATGCCGGGGCGCAGAATGCCCAGCAGCTCGGCCTCGCTCGCCACCGGCAGCGGCTCGGGCGGCGCGAGCACCGAGATGTCGAGCGCCAGATCGGCCAGCTCGCCGGCGCGCAGGGCGGGAAAGCGCGGATCGCGAAAGGCGGCGGCGAAGGCCTTGTCGGCCACTTCAAGCGCCAGGGGCTGCTCGGCCTCCAGACTGCCGATGCAGCCGCGCAGCGCCCCCGCGCGATGCAGGGTGACGAAGGCCGCGCGTGGCTCGCGCAGTGCGTCCGCGTAGTCGTCGAGGTTTGGGCGCGCGGGCCTGCCATGGGTCAGACCATGCCGGATGGAGGCGAGCGCCAGCGCGAGCAGGGCGCGGCGCTGTTCGGCGCTGTAGAGGCCCGCGCCCTCAGTGGAATGCATAGGCGCCATAGCCCACCACCTGATCACGTGGACCCGCCGTGTCGCCCGAGTTGCGCAGATCCAGGGTGTGCACCTCGAGCCCGCGCCGGCGCGCCACCGCCAGAAGACCCCGCACCGCGCGCGACCCGCATGCCTGCTCGTCGAGCAGCGCCTCGGGGCGCAGGGATTCAATGGCCGCCGTGGCCGCCGCGTCGAGTCGGCGCGCCCCCGCGTAGCTCTGATAATGACTGAGATCGGAGCTGACCAGGATCAGGCTTTCATCCCCGCCCCAGAGCACATCCAGCACCTCGGCCACCTCCTCGGTGGTGGCATCGCCCACCACCAGGGGCACCAGACTGAAATGCTCCAGCAGCCGTTGCAGGAAGGGGAGCTGAACCTCCAGACTGTGCTCGAAGGCGTGCGCTGCGTCGAACTCGCGCACCTGAGGCAGCTTGGCCAGAAGCGCGCGGGCCTCCTGGTCGATGGGGATGGAGCCAAGCGGGGTGGAGAAGGCCGTTGCGCTGCTGCTCGCCAGCCCGCGCAGCGCCACCCGGTGCGAGGGGCCGAGCAGCACCACGCGCGCGATGCGCTCGCTGAACGGGCGCAGGGTGACATAGGCGCTGGCGGCAATGGGGCCAGAGTAGATGTAGCCCGCGTGCGGTACGATGAGCGCCTTGGGCGCCTGGTCGTGCGCCTTGGCATGGGCCAGCAGAGTATCGACCTCGTCGGCCAGGGCGCTGGCCGTGCCGGGGTAGAACTGACCGGCAACGGCGGCGGGACGGATGCTGGACATGGTGCAAGCCTCCGCTAAGTGGTGTGGTCAATCACTCGGACCCGGGAAGCGGGGCGCGCGTTCCCGGTTTCTGGATGCGATTAGATGCGCTCAAGAATCAGCGCGCAGCCCTCGCGGCCCTCGATCCAGCCAAGCCCGGCCTCCAGCGGAATGGGTCCGGCCTTCTCGCGCATCCGCCCGATGGCCTCATCGACCAGGCGCTCCAGGGTTTCGGGGTCTGCCAGTTCAAGCTCGGCGGCCACATCGGCGGCCAGGCAGATGCCCGCCTGCGAGCCAGTGACCAGCCCGCTCGCAGCGCCCATGCCGGCCCCGAAGCCGAGGGTAAAGACGCCGCCAATGGCGCTGCCGACGAGCAGGGAGGCGAGTACGATAACGACTGTTTTCATCCGCGAAGAATCCTCTCTGAGGCCCACTGAGGTGATGCCTGGATTAACTGTGATGCTGGATAGTATGACCCAAAGCGCGCGGCCTGGCTGGCGTGTGTGGCGTGCTGCCTTGCTTGGCGGCCTGCTCGCGATAGGCTTCGGGGGCGTGCAGGCCGCCGGGCTCGACGCCTTTCTGGCTGCCGAGCGCGCGCTCGAGCGCGGAGATCGCGTTACTTTCGAGCGGCTGCTCGCCGAACTCGACGATCACCCCTTGCGGCCCTATCTCGTTTTTGCCGATCTGACCCGCGATCTGGCGCGCACGTCCGATGCCGCCATCGAGCGTTTTCTGGCCGAGCAGGGCGGCTCTCAACTAGCCGGGCGGCTGCGCCGCGCCTATCTGGAGCGCCTCGCCAAGGCCGGGCGCTGGGCGGATTATGCGCGCCTTTATCGCGACGATGGCGATATCGAACGCCGCTGTCTTTACGGTCGCGCCCTGCTCGAAACCGGCGCGCGGGCGCGGGCGCTGGAGGGTGTCGAGCCCCTTTGGTTAACGGGACAGTCGCGCCCCGCCGCCTGCGATGCGCTGTTCGCCGCCTGGCGCACCTCGGGAGGGCTCACCCCCCGGCTCATCTGGGCGCGCATCCGGCTGGCGCTGGAGGCGGGCGAGCCGGGGCTCGCCCGTTATCTCGGCAGGCTGCTGCCCGAGCGTGAGCAGCTCTGGCGCGCGCGCTGGATGCAGCTCGATGCCAAGCCCGAGCAGGCGCTGACCGCAGGTTGGTGGGATGAGCCCCATGCCGAGCGCGCGGCGCTGCTGGCGCACGCCATCGCGCGGCTGGCGACACGCGAGCCCGACCAGGCCCAACGCCTGCTGGAACGTCATGGCGCACTGCTCGCCGAGGATGCGGCGGCGAGCGACCGCGCCCATGCCGCTCTTGGTGTCGCCCTGACCGAGCGTGGCTCGGTGGACGGGCTGCGGCTGTGGAATGTAATGCGCGTCCATGCCGATAACCTCGACGCCCAGGAGCGGCGGCTGCGCGCGGCGGTCGGGCTGGGCGCCTGGTCGTGGGTCGTTCGCTGGGTCGAGGCCATGCCGCCGGGGGGCGAGAAAACCGATCGCTGGCGCTACTGGCAGGGGCGCGCCGAGGAGGCGCTGGGGCAGCACGAGGCTGCGGTCGCCACCTTCAGGCGCGCCGCCGAGGCACGCAGCCTCTGGGGATTTCTCGCCGCCGAGCGGGTGGGGCGGCCCTATCGGCTCGATCAGGCGCCAACGCCTGCCGACCCCGTGCGGGTGCGCGCACTCAGGGCAAGCCCCGCGTTTCAGCGCATTCTCGCCTTGCGATCGCTGGGGCGTCTGGTCGAGATGCGGCGCGAGTGGCAGGTGCTCACCGCCGATCTGGGGCGCGCCGATCTGCTTGCAGCGGCCCGACTCGCCGATGAATTCGGCTGGCATGATCGTGCCATCCTCACCCTTGCGCGCACCGATTTCTGGGATGATCTGGCGCTGCGTTTTCCGCTGGAGCACCGCGCCCAGGTCGAGGCCGAGGCCGCGCGGCATGGGCTGGCGCCCGAGTGGATCTTTGCCGTGATTCGTCAGGAGAGCCTTTTCACCCCCGACATCGCCTCGCATGCGGGCGCCGTGGGTTTGATGCAGCTCCTGCCCGAAACCGCACGCGCCCTGGCCCGTGCGCGCGGTGAGCCCGAGCCGAGCACCCTGGATCTAATTGAACCGACGCCTAACATCGCCCTGGGCAGCGCCTATCTGGCGCGCTTGTCCGAGCGTTTTGATCATGTAGCGCTCGCTACCGCCGCCTATAATGCCGGCCCTGGCCGGGTGGCGCGCTGGCGACCCGAGCGCGCCCAAGCGGCCGATCTCTGGATTCTCTCCATCCCCTTTGCCGAGACCCGGGCCTATGTGGAGCGGGTGCTGGCCTATCGGCTCATCTACGCGGCGCGACTGGGGCGCCCGGTGCCGCGCCTGAGCGAGCTGCTCAAGCCGGTGCCCGCCTCCTGATGCGCAGGCTTTGCTAGAATCCAGCATCTTCTTCCCGCCGTACTCTGGCCATACACCAAGATGGTGGTCGGGGTGCAGCCCCTGCATCCGCATCCATTCCTCATGCCAATCGTCCGCCGTCTCTTTCCGCTGCTGTTGCTGTCCCTGTTCTTGGGCTTTATGAGCGCGCCGGCGCGGAGTGCCGAATCGCACGAGGCCCTGGCCGATGCCATGGCGCGCATGATGGAGGCCATGGG
>JAFGTZ010000250.1 GCA_016938795.1 Chromatiaceae bacterium
GCAACTCGCTGAACGGCTTGGCCCGGAGGTGGAGCTGCACGAGGCGGTGATGGAACGACGCGAGGGCGCGCGCTACGACTTCAACGGTATCTTGCTGGAGGATCGGCTGCATCAGCTCGGTGCCGCCAATGCACACCACCCCATCCTGCTCTCCATGCTCTTTCTCTCGCCCGGGCGGCATGCCGGGCCAGGGGGCGATATCGCGGATATCTGTACGCGTGTGCGCGCCGCACACCCCGATCTGGACATTGCGATGGCCCCTTTGGTGGGCAGCCATCCGCTGCTCCTGGAGATTCTGGCCTCGCGTCTGCGCGAAGCGTCCGATCATGTGCCCCTGCTTTCCGCCTAGGTCGCACCGGCCTCATAGCTGACGCGAGCAAATGCGCCGCTACCTCCGCCACCCCTCCGATGTTCCCATTCGCTACCGCCTTGGCGAGGTGGTGGCCAATCGGCACGACTATCTCCTCAACATCGGTCAGGGCGGACTCTGTTTCACCTCGAACCGCGCCCTGCCCGTGGGCGCGCGCATTCAGATCGAGATTCCCATCGCCGAGCCCGCCTTTCGCGCCGAGGGCATCGTGGCCTGGTCGCATGCGCGCGATGGTGATTTCGAAACCGGGGTGCGCTTCGCGGGCGCTGAAACCCAGTACAACCTGCGCATGGTCGAACAGCTGTGCCAGATCGAGCATTACCGGCACGAGGTTCGCGAGCGCGAGGGGCGCGAAATCAGCAGCGAAGAGGCCGCGCTGGAGTGGATTGCCCAGTACGCGGCCGATTTTCCGCGTTAACACGCGGCGACCGGCTAAGCCCCAGGCGGCGCCTGGAGCGAGGCCGAGGTCTCCGTCCCCTTAGTCCGCGTCGATCGAACGCTCTGAGACGGCAATCAGGACCGGCTCGGTCAGCTCCGCCGAGAGATGCGAGAACTTCTCGACCAAAGAGGGCCAGAGCAGGTTGTAGTAAAGCTCGCCCCGGACCAGCACCACATCCCGAGCCGGGATGGCATAGCTCAGCTCGCGGGTCTCGTGGGGTTGCAACCGGCTATCCTCGCCGGCTCTGGTCGCTGTGGGAGGCGGTGCCGGCTTGCCCTGATCGTCGGCCAAACCATAGGCGAAATAGGCCTGGGGATCGTCCTTGGCCGGGTGGCCCGGCGCATTTTCCCAAAGGATGTCACCGTTGGCGTCATAGGCCGCCAGCTTCAGATAGAGATTGCGGAAGGGCGCGCCAGTTGGCATGGCGTGGGGTTGCAGGTTGCGAATCCAGACCTGAGCCTCGATGCGCTCATCCCTGGCTTGCGTCGTCAGATCGAAGACGATGGAGCGCTTGAGCATGGCC
This sequence comes from Chromatiaceae bacterium, assembly GCA_016938795.1. GTDB lineage: Bacteria > Pseudomonadota > Gammaproteobacteria > Chromatiales > Chromatiaceae > Marichromatium. Next base: position 1,333 of record JAFGTZ010000250.1, read on the forward strand.
TCATGATGTCCGCCCCCCATGCTGTGATCGGCATAGCCGCCCGCCACCGGCATGTGGCAGGTCTGGCAGGCCACCTGACTGCCTCCCTTGACGAACTCCTGCCCCGTCTGACAAAGCGGCACACCATTGGGATTCTGGCGCTGGTCGTGACAGCCGAGGCAGGCATCCGAGGTGCGCAACAGGCGCGCATTGGGTTCCATGGTCAGGGCGGGAATGGTCTTGCCGTTCAGTTCGACCGCTTCGCCAAGGTGCGGATTGGGTTTCTGGTCCACGGACTGATCAACGGCGCCACCAAAGAGATCGTCGGCTGCGGCCTTGAGCTGTTCGAGACGACGCGGAAAACCCAGCGGCGCCTGGATGCTGTCGGTCAGCTCATAGGACTTGATGCCATAGCGAATCTTGCCCTGCTCGTCCTCGACTCCCTGGTAATGCCCAAGGGTATGACAGGCCACACAGTTCACGCCCTCGGCATAGGCAGGGCGGGCATCGAGCTTGGTCAGGCCATCGCGCGCGGCATTGGGCGCGTGACAGTTGAGACACAGCGGAAACTTGCCCGATTTCTGATGCACCATGCCCTCGGCGCGCGGATCGCCGACTTCCTGCTCGTAGAAGGCCGCATGGATGGGGTCCGACAGCGCTGTGCTCTGGGCATGCATCGAGCCCTTCCATTGTCGGTAGATGTCTTCATGACAGTTGGCGCAGACCTCTGAAGAGACATGATGAATAGGACCGGCCATGTCGGACGCCGCCGCGACGAATGGTGAAATTCCCAGAACCATGGCGGCAAGCCAGACGAAGGCCATGTACGTGAATGCCGACTGTCTCGGTTGCATAGGGTCACTCCTCTCTTGTTATGAAATTCAATCATCCTCCGCGTTTCATTGTCTTCGATGTTTCGCCAGTCAATTCAAATCGAAAAAAATTATTCACCAATCAAATTTACTTATCACTGAAAAGATCGACTTAATCAGCAAATTTGAATAATCAAAAATGCTGCCAAGCTTAGCCAGAAATATCATTTTTTTCTAATACCTTAATTTTCTAAAAATATGATTTTTAAGAAGTATTTCAAAAATCCGAAAGATCCAATATTCTAGGAACAGCGCTCTCAGATTTCATGGAACTCATTCTGGAGTCATTGCAAATGCTGAATCAGCTGCCTGCCTATCGCATCGGCCCAATTGCGCTGTTATTGCTGCTGGCGCACAACGTCGCCTTTTCCGACAAGGTTGAACTCGACCCTGATCAGTGGGGGCATGAAGCTGGCGACAAATGCGTCAGCTGCCACGCCAAGGCGTCGAGCGGCTTGACAAGCGAATGGCGTCAAAGCGCTCATCAGGCGGCAGGCGTCAATTGCATGGACTGTCACCAGGCAGATGCCGCCGAGCCGGATGCCATCGAGCATGAGGGCCAGATTATCGCCACCATTGTCTCGCCCAAGGATTGCGCTCGCTGTCACGAGAAGGAATATCAGGAACAGCAGGGCTCGGTGCATGCCGAGGCCTATGCCATCATCGAGTCCCGCCTGCCCGCGCTAGCCCACCATGTGGGCGGCCCCGTCATGCGCTCAGCCTCCTGCGATCAGTGCCATGGATCGCGCGTCGCGGTGCGCGGCGACGGCACCCTGGATCCTGCCACCTGGCCAAACTCGGGCATCGGACGCATCAACCCCGATGGCTCTAAGGGCTCCTGCTCGGCCTGTCACGGACGTCATCGTTTTTCGCGGGCGCAGGCACGCACACCCGAGGCCTGCGTGCGTTGCCACTCGGGGCCGGATTCGCCCGACCAGGAGGTCTTCGAGGCCTCCAAGCATGGAATGCTCTACGCCGCGCAGCGGCATGAAATGAATCTGGAGGCGCCGGACTGGGTGGCGGGGCGCGACTACACGGCGGCACCCACCTGTGTCACCTGCCACATGGGCGCCGCCGGCAAACTGCCCGCGACGCATGATGTCGGCATGCGCAACATGTGGAGCCTCAACAGCCCGGTCTCGCACCGGCAATTTCTGGTGGTCTTCGAGGATGGCGCCAAGATGGAGCTGCCCGAGGAGGCGGATATCCCCAGGCGTGGCAGCGAGCTCAGCCGCCCTGACGGCACCCTGGCGGCGGTCAAGGTCGTAGCTACGCCCGAGCGGCGGCGCAAGGCCATGTCCATGGTCTGCCTGGAATGTCATTCCAAGGGCTTGACCGAGGCATTCATGACGCAGTTCGACGCTGTGGTCGAGCTGTTCAACGAGAAATTCGGCCAGCCGGCGCACGCCATCATGGCCGGGCTCTACGCCGCCGAGCGTCTGACCCCAACGCCCTTCGACGAGCCGATCGAATTCACCTACTGGGAACTCTGGCACGATGAGGGCGCGCGGGCGCGTCATGGGGCCTCCATGATGAGCCCCAATCATGCCTGGTGGGAGGGCATGTATCTGGTGGGACGGAACTTCTACGCGCGCTTTCTACCCGAGGCCCGGGCCGTGGCTGGCGAGCGCGCACCCGAGCTGGTTGACGCGGTCATCGATGGAGTCGAATCGCACCAGTGGCTGAAGGATCCTCACCAGCCAAGCCTGATTCTCGGATTTGGCCCGCAGGAGACACGGCAATGAAGCCGTCCCTGCTGTCCGCCATCACGCGCCCCATCGTCATCGCCCTGGCCATCGGCGGTGTCTGTGGCATGCTCTTCGTGAGCGTCCTGAATGAATTTCATCACTTCGCCAGCCGCAACGAATTCTGCACCAGCTGCCATTCCATGACCTTTGCCGAGGCCAGCTATCAGCAATCGGCGCACTACAATTCGGCCTCGGGCGTGCGCGCCTCCTGCGGCGACTGCCACGTCTCACCCGGCCTGCTGGCCTCGACCTGGGACCACGCCATGGGGGTGACGGATCTCTTCAAACAGCTCTTCGGCCCCGACTACGACGACCCGGTCATCAACGCCCTGCATCTTCCCGAGTCGGCCTTCGCCGCGCGCGCCTGGTTTCGCAAGCGCGATTCGGCAAGCTGCCGCCACTGTCATCGTCAGGAGGCCATTCTTGGCGAGCGCGCCCACACGGCGGCCATCCATCGTGAAGAGACCGAGGGCAAGACCTGCATCGACTGTCACACCAATCTGGTGCATCGCGCGGTGCCGGATGAACGCACCTTCAAGCGCGCGGCCTGGAATCGGATGATCGAGCAGGAATTCGGCCTGGAGCCGGGCGAGGCCGAGAAACTCCTGGCCACAGCGCAACCGGCCCCAGCACAAAGGACCGCAACACAGCAGGAATAAGGCAATGCGCCCCGACCACGGCTAGTGACAGCGAGTGGATCGCTCCGGCATCAGGGCAATCGAGAGCGCCATCCCCAACAACAGGGGAGCACTCAACACAAGCGGTAGCGACAGCGGCAGGAGCGGAAAGAGGCTGCCTGTGGTCTCGGCGAACAACAGCAGGAGTGCGCCGCTGACGAGCAGGGTCGCTGAGACGACAATCAGCGCACGCATGATGAAGCAAGGCATGGTTAGCCCCCTAAATTTCACTAAATTACTTTATTCTAATGCTTGCTGAGCCAATGACAAGCACTGCCCCAGATGCCTTGAGCCACCCCTAGCCATGACCCAGCCCGGTGCGGATCGGAGAACAACCGAACAACTGATGGACGATCGTTACAGCGCGCGGAAGGCCATGCCATTCTGGCGCAGCTGCTCGCAGAGTGCGGCATGGACCGCGTCGATGTCACCGCGTCCGCGCACCCCAAGCAGGATGTGGGCGTCCTCGCCCAGATGCGGCAGGCTGAAGCACTTGTAGGCAGGAAACCGCTCGCCCAGTTCGCGCATCAGCGGAATCAGCTCGCTCTCGGGCACGCCGCGCACCTCCACCGCGCGCTCGTGGAGCGGCTCGGCGCGGCCATAGTGGTTGTCGAGCACCCATTCGGCCATGGGCCAGGCCATGGCCGGAAAGCCGGGCAGAAACCAGTGCTGGCGCAGCGCGAAGCCTGGAATGCGATTCACTGGATTGGGAATGAGTGTGCTGCCCGCCGGCAGATGCGCCATGAGGATGCGATGCGGATAGGCCTCGGCGCCAAAGCGCTCTTCGATCAGCGCCACCGCCTCGGGATGCGCCACCAGCTCAACAGCCGCCGCCGCCGCCGCGCAGGCGCGGGTGTGATCATCAGGCGTGGCGCCAATGCCGCCGCACACAAAAACCGGATCGGCGCCCGCCATGGAGCGACGCAGTTCGGCCTCCAACACCTCGGGATCGTCGGGCAGCATCCAGAACCAGGCGAGCCCGTGACCTCGTCCACCGACCAATTGCTTGAAGTGTTCCAAATGCCCGTCACGGCGTGCGCCATTGAGCACCTCATCGCCAATGACGATGAGACCAAAGCGCCGGGTTCGCCCCGGTAGCGCTGAAGTGGATGGATTCGACATGGTGAATTCACTCTTTGCTGGATCCGAGAGACTGATCATCGAATGCCGCACCTCTTGCAAATATATACCCATCACAGATGGATTTTTCGCTCCGGGCTGGGTCGCTGTTCAGTACTCTCGCAAAACGCCGGGGGACGAGACGGCGGTCACGACTGGCATCCAGCCTGCCGCCATGGGTCACAATCCAGTCGCGGCCCCGCAGATTGCGGCGCGTCATCATAGACACCAAAAAGGGGCCTTTCGGCCCCTTTCGTTTCCTCAGCTCGGGTGGCTAGGGTGAGAGGCGCTTACTCGCCCGGCTCGACCGCCTTCA
>JAFGTZ010000251.1 GCA_016938795.1 Chromatiaceae bacterium
CATCAAGCTCCAGCGCTCCATCCTGCGCGACAGCGCCTTCCTCGCCGGCGGCGCCAACATCCATTACCTGGAGAAAAAGCTCGGGCTTTAGGCGGCGGAGGTCTTGACCGCACCAGGGCCGCCTGCGCGGCCCCACAGAGACCGCAATCCCCTGTCTTGAGGCTCAGCGCGACTCGGGGTAGAAGTCCTCGTCAAGCGTCTCGGCCAGGCTATAGGGGCAGAGGTCGGGGAAGGTGTCCAGCGCAAGTCGGCTTTCCTTGCTTGCCAGCGCGCGCGCATCCTCGTAGGCCTCGCGGAGAATCTCATCAAGCCGCGATGTCAGGCCCGGCGACTTGCGCAGACGTCGAGCGATGCGTTCGCGCTGCTCGATGATGGTCGCGCGCCAGCTGTCGCCCTTGAACTCGCGCCAGCGCTCACTGAGAGTTCGGAACTGATACTGCCATTTCAGCAGATGGGCCAGCAGCACCGTGAGGCGACTTTCCAGCTCTTCGCGCTCGCTTCGGCCCATGTCAGCCAACTCCTCCAACAAGTGCTCAATATCCAGCTCATCGAAACGGCCGGCTCTCAGCAGTTCGGCGTGACGATCCGCCCAGGCGCGGTAGTCGGTCTGATAAAGGCTACTTAGATCAGTCATGGCTTAACCCTGTTTTGCTGAGTCTATTCCACACCGCTTGGCAATCGGTTCTATAATTATCGGTTTTTCACAGGATAGGCGAACTCCATGGCCTGGCTGCAACTCACCTTTGACGCTCGGCGCGAACTCGCGGAGCGGCTTTCGGCTGACCTGGAAGAGGCCGGCGCGCTCTCGGTCACGCTTGGCGATGCGGGCGATGAGCCGCAGCTTGAGCCTGGACCGGGCGAGACGCCGCTGTGGTCCGAGATACGCCTCACCGCCCTCTTTGGCGACGATGCCGAGAGCTGCGCCCTGATCGCGCGCCTCATGCCCGAGCTTGGCGCGGTGCTCAGCGCCCCGCCCCGGCTCGAGCGCCTGGAGGATCAGGTGTGGGAGCGCGTCTGGCTGGAGAGCTTCAGGCCCACCCGCTTCGGGCAGCGGCTTTGGGTCTGTCCCCAGGGTCAGGCGCCCGAGCTCGAGGCCCAGGATCCAGCGCCCGTCATCGTCACGCTCGATCCGGGACTGGCCTTCGGCACTGGCCATCACCCGACCACCGCGCTCTGTCTTGAATGGCTCGACGGGGCCGCGCTCGATGGCGCCACGGTCATCGACTACGGCTGCGGCTCGGGCATTCTTGCCATCGCCGCGCTCAAGCTCGGCGCGGCGCGCGCCATCGCGGTCGATCACGATCCCCAGGCGCTGGAGGCCACCCGCGAGAATGCCCGCGTCAATGGCGTGGCCGAGCGACTCGACATCCGTGCGCCCGAGACCCTTGCCCCCATCGAGGCCGAGGTGGTGCTCGCCAACATCCTCGCCGGCCCCCTGGTCGAGCTTTCCCCACGTCTCATCGGGCTCACCCGTCCCGGCGGCGCCCTGGTGCTCTCGGGCATTCTCAATGAGCAGGTCGAGAGCGTGCGCGCGGCCTATGCCGAGTCGCTTGAGCTTGAGCCCCTGCGCTCGCGCGAGGACTGGGCGCGCCTGAGCGGACGGCGCCACGCATGACAGACCCGCGCCCCTTCCAGATCGGCCCGCACCGCCTGGCCAACAATCTGGTGCTCGCGCCCATGGCTGGGGTTAGCGACCGACCCTTTCGCACCCTCTGCCGTCGGCTTGGCGCCGGACTCACGGTGTCTGAAATGGTGGCCGCCAACACCGCGCTGCACGGCAGCCGCAAGTCGGTGCGCCGGCTCGATTTCAGCGGCGAGCAAGGCCCCATCATGGTGCAGCTTCTTGGCGCCGATCCCGAGGCCATGGCCGAGGCGGCGCGCCTGCATGTCGATCTTGGCGCCGACATCATCGACATCAACATGGGCTGCCCGGCGAAGAAGGTCTGTCGCAAGGCGGCCGGCTCGGCGCTACTGCGCGACGAGCGCCTGGTGGGGGCCATTCTGGAGGCCACGGTCGGCGCGGTCGCGGTGCCGGTCACGCTCAAGATCCGCACCGGCTGGTCGCCGGAGGAGCGCAACAGCCTGCGCATCGCCCAGATCGCCCGCGAGGCCGGCATTGCCGCGCTCAGCGTGCATGGGCGCACCCGCGCCTGCACCTACGCGACCCCGGCCGAGCATGACAGCCTGCGCGCCATCCGCGCCGCGCTGCCCGATCTTACCCTCATCGCCAACGGCGACATCGACAGCCCCGAGCGCGCGCGCGCCGTGCTTGCGCACAGCGGGGCCGATGCCCTCATGATCGGGCGCGCCGCCCAGGGTCGGCCCTGGATCTTTGGCGACATTGCCGCCGGGCTCGCGGGCCGCCCCGCGCCACCCCCGCCACGTCAGTGGATTTGCGACCTGCTCAGCGAGCATCTCGACGCGCTCTATGGCTTCTATGGCAACGAGGCCGGGGTGCGCATCGCGCGCAAGCATATCGCCTGGTACAGCCG
>JAFGTZ010000252.1 GCA_016938795.1 Chromatiaceae bacterium
GCGGCCATCGAGGCGGCGCGCGCCGGCGAGCAGGGGCGCGGTTTCGCGGTGGTGGCCCAGGAGGTGCGCAAGCTCTCGCAGGACTCGGCCGACTTTACCGACAGCATTCGCGCCCGCATTGAACAGACCAAGGAGGCCTTCAAGGAGGCGCATGTCATTGTCGGGCGCATGGCCTCGCAGGATATGAATGCCTCCATCCATGCCAAGGGCAGCATGGATGAGATGATGGTCCAGGTCGAAGCGCTTAACCGCATGGTGGCCGGCGGTCTTGATGAGCTGGGGTATCGGGTTGATGACATTCAAGGCAATGTGAACGCGGCGGTGCGCCTCTTGCAGTTCGAGGATATCGCGCGCCAGGTGCTGGAGCGCGCGCAGCGGCGTATTGATTTCGTGGAGCGTTTTGCTGGCGAGCTGCGTCAGTTGCCGCTCATTGATCCGCGCTCCTCGGACCAGCAGCTCGACGCGGCGCGCGCGCGACTGGAAGGGCTGCGCGAGGAGTTGCAAAACGCCTCGCATCGTTCGGTGACACAGGAGTCGATGCAGGATGGCGACATTGAGCTTTTCTGAGGCGCGCGGACCTGGAGCCGCTGTATGACGACAGGCAGACCCATCCGGGTGTTGGTGATCGACGATTCGGCCCTGGTTCGCAAGATTCTGACCGAGATTCTCGGGCAGGCGCCGGGCATCGAGGTGGTGGGCAGCGCCCAGGATCCCTTCATTGCGCGCGAGCGCATCAAGGAACTCGATCCCGATGTGCTCACGCTCGATGTCGAGATGCCGCGCATGGACGGTCTGACCTTTCTGCGCAATCTCATGCGATTGCGGCCCATGCCGGTGGTCATGGTCTCCTCGCTCACCGAGCAGGGCGCCGAGGTCACGCTCCAGGCGCTGGAGCTCGGCGCGGTGGATTTCGTGCAGAAGCCCAGCCTCGATCTGGTGCATGGACTCCAGGACTATGCCGATGAACTCGTCGCCAAGGTGCGCATGGCCGCCGGGGTGAAGCGCCGCGTGCCGACACCGCGTCCCCGCGCCCAGGCCCCGGATCGAGCCGTCACGCCGCCCGCGCCCATTCGTCACTACCGCACCACGGATCGCATTCTCGCCATTGGCGCCTCGACCGGGGGCACCGAGGCCATCCGCGAGGTGCTCGAACGCCTGCCGCCCGACACCCCAGGCGTGGTCATCGTTCAGCACATTCCGCCCCGCTTCAGCACAGCCTTTGCCGAGCGCATGAATCGTCAGACCGATCTGGTGGTCAAGGAGGCGGCGGATGGCGATCGGGTCATGCCAGGCCATGCCTATATCGCGCCCGGTGACCGCCATCTCACCATCGCGCGCGACGGTGCGCGCTATGTTTGTCGTCTCAATAACGGGGCGCCGGTCAATCGCCACCGCCCGAGCGTGGATGTGCTCTTTCGTTCGGTGGCGCAGGCGGCGGGCACCAATGCCTGCGCGGCCATTCTCACCGGCATGGGTGCCGATGGCGCCGAAGGCATGAAGGAGTTACGCGCGCTTGGCGTCTATACCGTGGCGCAGGACGAGGCGAGCAGCGTCGTCTGGGGGATGCCGGGCGAGGCGGTGAAGCGCGGCGCGGCGCTGGAGGTGCTACCCCTGACCGAGATTGCCGGCGCCCTGTTGCGCGCCGCCGCGCGCGGCACGACTCGACTGTAGTGTTAGGCGCGCGGGTTTTGTCAATGTGTTTTATTCTTGCGCAACGCATTGGCTTTCAATGTGCGCTCGGTCACATTGTCTAACTGAAGCGGTCGAGCGTTTCGCGCGGCGACGCCACAATGCCGCTCATGGTGCAATTCACTGGAGACCCGCATGTCAGTCAGCCGTCATTTCGATGAAGAACACGCCGAGGTGGTGATCACCATCGATGGTCGTTTCGACTTTTCGCTGCATAAACTCTTCCGCGATGCCTATCGTGACATCGAGTCGGAAAAAGGCTTTCGTGTCGATCTCTCACGCGCGACCTATCTCGACAGCTCCGCGCTCGGCATGTTGCTGTTGCTGCGCGAGCACGCCGGTGGCGAACAGGCGCGGGTGTGCATCAGCGGCTGTGGAGAGGATGTGCTGCGCGTGCTGAAAATCGCCAATTTTCATCGGCTTTTTACCATCGAGTGAACAAAAGGGTTTCGGCATGACGTCAGCGGATGTGTCTCCCGAGTCGCGCGCGGCAGTCCAGTCCGGGCCGATGACTCCTCAGCTTCAGCGGGGCACGGCCCTGATCGTGGATGACGAGCCGGCCAACTGCCGCTTGCTCAGCCGGATGCTGGCGCGCGAGGGATTTCGCACCATCGAGACGCTCAGCGGCGAGCAGGGGCTTGAGCTGTTCGAGAGCGAAAGGCCCGATATCGTCTTCATGGACGTGATGATGCCGAACCTAAACGGACTGGAAACCACCGAGCGCATCAAGCAACTCGCGGGCATGGATTTTGTGCCGGTGATCTTTCTCACTGCGCTGCGCGATGAGGAGGCGATGATTCGCTGTACCGCCGCCGGAGGGGATGATTTTCTCTCCAAGCCCTTCAGTTTCGGGGTGCTGAAGTCCCGCATTCAAGCCATGGAGCGGGTGCGCGACCTGCATCGCGCCGTGGCCGCCAAGCAGCGCCAACTCTCCGAGCGCATCGCCCGCGATCAGGAAGAGCAGGCGCTCGCCGAGCGGTTGTTCAGCCGCGCCATTACCAACCGCAACCTGTCTCTGGAGGGCTGTGGGCTGGTGCAGCGGCCCGCCGCCATCTTCAACGGCGATCTGGTTCTCACCCAACGCCTGCCCGATGGCGCGCTGCGCCTCCTGGTGGGCGACTTTACTGGGCATGGGCTGGCCGCCGCCATTGGCGCCTTGCCCGTGGCCGATATCTTTCATGTGATGACGCGCAAGGGCAGCGACGAGGCCCATCTGCTCGCCGAGCTCAACCGCAAGCTCTATCAGGTGCTGCCCGCCGACCGCTTCATGGCCGCCTGTCTCATCACCATCTCGGCGCGCGGCGATGAGCTGCGCTGGTGGAATGGGGGCATGCCGAGCGCCTGGCTGCGTACCTCAAGCGGTTTGATCGAACTCGAATCGCATACGCTACCGCTCGGCATCCTCTCTGAACTGCCCGAATCGCAGGTTCCGAGCCCGCAGCAACTCGCGCATACTGATCGGCTGCTGCTCTTCACCGATGGACTGATCGAGGCCGTGGATATCGACGGTCGCATGTTCGGCAATCACGGATTCTCCAGCGTGCTGCGCAACTGGAGCGCTGCAGAGGATGTCCTGCCGCGCCTGGTCGAGGCGCTCGATGCGCACTGTCTCGGCTGCGAGCAATGCGACGACATCGCGATCGTTGAGATTCCCATCGGCGCCGCTTGCGAATCTGCCCCCCAGGCGCGCGCGCGCGCGCCGCGCGGCGGCTGGCAGTGGTCGCTGACGCTCAAGGATCAATGTCTCGACAAACTGCCCACCCTGGAGAGCGCACTGCGCCCCCTGGGGTTACTCGATGGCTTGGAGAGCGAACTGGGTGCGCTGGAAACCATTGTGACCGAACTCTATACAAACGCCTTGGAGCATGGTGTGCTGAAGCTGTCGTCGCGCATGAAATGCACGCCCGACGGCTTCGAGGCCTATTATCAGGAGCGCGCCCGCCGGCTTGGCGCGGGCTGCTGTGGCGAGATTACCATTGCCATCGCCTACGATTCGCATGGTGAGAGCGGGCAGGTGCGCATCGAGATTACCGACAGTGGCGAGGGGTTTCCCGAACACAAGGCGCCCGAGACCGAGCGCGATGCCGCCTGTCCCTGGGGGCGGGGCATCAAGCTGGTGCATGAACTCTGTGAATCCGTCAACTTTCGGCGCAATGGCGCTCAGGTCGAGGCGATCTATTCCTGGTCGTCCTAGCGCGGGGCGCAATCAGCTCGATCCGCACATGATCCGGGGCGCGTCCCAGTGTTCAGGTCAATTGAGAAAGCAGATATTCCATGGATGAGGCACGCGAGCCTTTCAGTCCGCACAATCTCGATGGGCTACGCCTAGGGCTCTGGGCGCCGGCCCATCGCGAGCCGCTGCACTGGCTGATGCCCTTGCTGGCCGATAGCGGCTGCGAGCTGCGCCGCATCGAGGAGCCGGCGATGCTGGCGCCCTCGGAGGATCGCGCCGCCCCTGATCTCGATATCCTGCTGATTGACGCCACCCATGCGCGCCACTCTGCCGATGAACGGTTGCTCCTGGCGCAAGTGCGTCTCCATGTTGCGCCCCATGTGCCGCTGGTGCTGGTGGGAACCGCGCGCTCCGGGGCTGAGCGGCTTGCCGCCATTCAGGCCGGCGCTGCGCGTTATCTCAATCATCCGCCGGGCGGCGAGCATCTGCGTCTCACCCTCTTCGAGCTCGGCTTCGGGCGCGGCATGCGCGGCGCGCGCGTCCTCCTTGCGGGCCTGGGCGCGGCTCAGCGCGACATGGCGCTTGCCTTCCGCGAGGCAGGGCTGAACGTGATCGAGGTCTCTGATGTCGCTCATCTCGTCGAGCGGCTCGGAGCCGGCAACGCCGAGCTTCTGGTGTTGGGCGATGAGCTGCCCGAGGGGCGTTCGGGCGAGCTTGCCCGTTGGCTGCTGAGCAGCGAGCAGACGCGCGAGCTGTCGCTGCTGTGTCTAAGCAAGGACAGGCTCGATGCCCTGACAACCAATCCCAGCGAATGGACCCTGATGCCCCCGCATCATCCCGAGCGCGTTCTGGCCTCGGTGCGCCGCTGTCTGTTCGAGCATCGCCGTCTGCTCGGTGAGTCGGTGCTGAGCGCGCGCGCGCGCGAGGCAGACCGGCTGGAGCGCCACTGGCATACCATGGTGCTCGACACCATGCCCTGCGGCGCCACCCTGATTGACGCCCGCCTGCCCGAGTTTCCGCTGATCCGGGTGAATCCCGGTTTTGTGGAGTTGAGCGGCTATCCCGAGGAGGAACTGCTCGGGCGTGCCTGTCCCTGCCTGACGACGGGTCCGGATGCAGAGGATCATAAGGCGCTGATGGAGCTGCGCGCATCGCTTCTCACGGGCAGCGCCACGCGCGTTATGCTGCGCAATACCCGCAAGGATGGTAGTCTTTTTTGGAATCAGATCACCCTTGTTCCCCTGCGGGCTCAACGGGATCTTGTGACCCATTTCGTGGGTATTCATCAAGATATCACCATGCAGCGGGAGGCAGCCTTGATCAAGGAGCGCGCAGCTGAGCAGGTGTTGTCGGTCATCGACTCGCTGCGCTCCTATATTTGTGTGATCGACGCCGAAGGTGTGGTGATCTCCAGCAATCGCGCCTGGAAACTCTATTCCGAGAGCCTTGGGCACAGTCTGCGCCGGATCGACGAGGGGGGGAATTATCTCACGCACTGCGACCGTCTCGGTCAGCTTGGCGCGCGCGATGCTGCCGATCTGGCGCACGGCATTCGCGAGGTGCTTGCCGAGCGCCTCAACAGCTACGAGGCGCGCGTCTATGTCTCGCGGGGTGTCGTCGAGGAGGTGCATCTGGTGCGTGTCACCCGGCTGCAGGGCACCGAGCCGGGCGACACTCGCCTGGTGGTCAGTCATCAGGACATCACCACCCAGGTGCAGATCGAGGCCGATCTGCGCGCGGCCAAGGATGAGGCCGAGCGCGCCAATCAGGCCAAGTCGGAATTTCTCTCGCTCATGAGCCACGAGCTGCGCACGCCCATGAACGCCGTGCTGGGCTTTGCGCAACTGCTCGAATGCGATCCCCAACTTAACGACGAGCAGCGCGAGAATGTGGTCGAAATCCTGCGCGGCGGGCGTCTGCTGCTCGAACTCATCAACGAGATGCTCGATCTCTCGCGGGTGGAGTTCGCGCGGGTCGATCTGCATCTCGCCGGGGTGGTGCTCGAAGAAGCAGTGGCCGACTGTCTGGAGCTGGTCGAGCCGCTGGCCCATGTGCGTGACATTCAACTCGACGCCGCCGCGCTGGCCGGATCGCGTACCCTGGTGTGGGTCGATCAGGTACGGCTGAGACAGGTGCTGATTCACCTGCTCTCGAATGCCATTCAATACAACGATCCCCTAGGTCGGGTCAGTCTGGCGCTCTCCACCTCAACTGAGGGCGGCGGCATGGCCTGCCTGGAGGTACGCGATACCGGCAAGGGCGTTGACGCCGAACAGCTCAGCGAGCTGTTCGAGCCCTTCGGGCGTCATGGCAGCGAAGGCTACGGCATTGGTCTGGCGGTCAGTCGGCGACTCATCGAGGCCATGGGGGGGCGCATTGGGGCGCGCAGTCAGCCTGGGCAGGGCAGCGAATTCTGGATCGAGCTTCCGCTCCAGCAGGCGTCGCCGGGAGAGGGGCCTGACACCGACGAGGCCGGCGCATCAAACGCGCTGCCGGGGTGCCGGGAACCCATGCTGCGGGTGTTGCAAATCGAGGATGATCGCTCGAATCTGCGTCTCATCGAACGTGCCCTGGTACGCCGTCCCGAGCTGCGCCTGCTCACCGCGCCAAGCGGTCAGATTGGGCTTGAGCTGGCGCGTGTCCATTGTCCCGATCTGATTCTCATGTCGCGCGACCTGCCGGACACGGATGCCCTGGAGGTACTGCGCGCCTTGCGCAATCAGCCCGAGACCCAGGGCATTCCCGTGGTCTGTCTGAGCGCCGCCGCGCTAAGCCAGGCCGAGCGCAAAGACTTGCGGGCGGCCGGTTTTGCCGCCATCTTGGCAAAACCGCTCGATATCACCAGTCTCTTTACCATCTTGGATCGGCTGCTAGAGCACGAGGCCTGATTCTCAATGAGCGCCGCATCACTCCTTGACACAGACATTCAGGCCGCGCGTATTCTGGTGGTCGATGATGAACGCGCCAACCTGGTGCTGATGGAGCGTGTGCTGCGCACGGCGGGCTACACCAACCTGGTGCTCATTCAGGATTCACGCGAGGTGCTGGAGCGCTATCGCGACGAGCCCACCGATCTTATCCTGCTCGATATTCGCATGCCGCACCTGAACGGCTTCGATATCCTCGATCAGCTTTCGGGGCTCGACGACCCACTCATCTCGCCGGTGTTGGTGCTGAGCGCCGAGTACAACCGCGAGGCGGTGCTGCGCGCCCTGCATGCCGGGGCGCGCGACTTCATCGGCAAGCCCTTTGATCGCGCTGAGGTGCTGGCCAAGGTGCGCAACATGCTGGAAGTGCGCCTGGCCCATCGGCTCTCGCACAACCAGCGCCTGCTGCTTGAACATCTGGTGGCCGAACGCACCCACCAGCTGCGTGACACCCGGCTTCAGGTGGTGCATCGGCTGGGGCGCGCGGCTGAGTATCGCGATAACGAAACCGGCGCGCACATCCTGCGCATGAGCCATACCTCCGCGCTTCTTGCACGCCAGCTCGGCTGGGAGGAAGCCGACGTGGAATGCATGTTGCACGCCAGCCCCATGCACGATGTGGGCAAGATCGGCATTCCCGATCACATCCTGCTCAAGCCCGGCAAGCTCGACGCCGAGGAATGGGCAATCATGCAGACCCATACCACCATCGGTGGCGACATCCTCAACGGAGACGATTCGGATCTGCTCTGCATGGCGCGCGAGATTGCGCTCACCCATCATGAAAAATGGGATGGCAGCGGTTATCCCAAGGGGCTTGCCGGGGAAGACATCCCGCCCTCGGGGCGCATCGTGGCCATTGCGGATGTCTTCGACGCCCTCACCTCGGCGCGTCCCTACAAGGCGCCCTGGCCGCTGGAACAGGCGCTCGATTATCTGCGCCAGGGCTCGGGCCAGCATTTTGAGCCGCGTATCGTCGAAGTCTTTTTCGATCTGCTGCCCCAGATTCTGGAGATTCGCGCGCGCTTTACCGAAACCGACAGCCCAGAGACGCCAATCCAAGATGACTGATCGCGACAGCCTCCATCGCGAGCTGCTTCAGCTCCCACCGCCCGATTCGCGAGCCGCGCGTCAGTTTGGCGAGCGGCGCGCCTGTCTCATGCTGGAACTCGACCGCGCGCTGCTCATGCGTTCCGATATCGAGGTGCTGGCCGGCTCGCACAATCGCACCCAGATGCGCCGCCATTATCGCCGCCAAGCGCTGCAACTGGCCGAGCTACTGCCACGCTTCGATCAGGGCGCCTGGCTCGATACCCTGATCTGGGAGCTGCCGGCCTACGAGGCGCAGGGGTTTCGCCGCGCCTACTGGCCGATCCTCATCGCGGCCTGGCGCGGGGCGCTGGGGCGTTGCCTGGAGCCGAGCGTGGCGAGCGCCATTCGCCCGCTGTTCGACTGGTTCGAGACATGGCTTGAGGCGATTGCGCGCTGTGGCTGGGCGCTGCTGGCCGACCCCAGCGCCAAGGCGCCGAGCGTGCAGTTTGGCGACAGTACCGCTGGCAGTCTGGGCATGCAGGCCATTATTCACGCCACCCCGCTGGCGCTGTGCATCACCAACGATCAGGGGCTCTTTGAATACGTCAATCCGGCCTACTGCATGTTCTACGGCTATGCGCCGGTCGAGCTGCTCGGGCAGCCCTTCACCAAGGTGGTGCCGCCGGCCAATCGCGAGCTGCTCATGGAACTGCATGAGCGCTTCATCGCCGATGGGGTTGAGATGAGTGGCGAATGGGCAGTGATCGACCGCGAGGGCGAGGAACGCCAGATTCTCGCCGACGCGGTGCGCATTCATGGACGCGATGGGCGCGCGCGCAAGGTCACCTTCATCATGGACATTACCGAGCGGCGGCGCGCCGAACTCGCGCGCGAGGATGTCGAGCGCCTCATGCGCCACGATCTGCGCACCCCGCTCAATGTCATCGTCAACATTCCAAGCCTGCTGTGCGAGGACGCCAATCTCACCGACGAGCAGCGCGAGATGCTCGGCGAACTTGAACGCGCGGGCCGCACCATGGAGGAGATGATCGACTTTTCGCTGCGGCTTCATCAGCTTGAGCGGGGCGACTATCGGCCCGAGGCGCGGCCACTCGATTTGCTCCACCTGCTGACAAATGTGCTGGACGATACCCAGCGCGCCTTTTCCTTCAAGCGCATCGCTAGGCGCTTAACCCACGACGGGCTTGACGCGCCCGAGGCGCCTCCCTGTCCGCTGCTTGGCGAGCCGCTGCTGTACTACAACCTCTTTGCCAATCTGGTGCGCAA
Source organism: Chromatiaceae bacterium (assembly GCA_016938795.1). Taxonomy (GTDB): domain Bacteria; phylum Pseudomonadota; class Gammaproteobacteria; order Chromatiales; family Chromatiaceae; genus Marichromatium. The sequence continues at coordinate 9,109 of JAFGTZ010000252.1, forward strand.
CGCCTTCGAGGCCTCGCCCTCGGGTGAGCAGGTCGCTGTCCGCCTTGAGAGCCATCCGAATCATGTGCGTGTCGAGATACAGAACGCGGGCTGCATTCCAGAGGCGATTCGCGCGCATTTCTTTGAGAAATACGTCACCAGCGGCAAGTCGCAGGGCACTGGGCTCGGCACCTATTCGGCGCGTCTCATCGCCGAGACCGTGGGTGGAGACATTGGCTTTCGCACCAGCGAGGAGGCGGGCACAGTGCTGTGCGTGCGCCTACCGCTCGATAGCCTTCATCCAACCCCGCTTGCGCCGCTGGCCTAAACCGCGTCCCATTCGAGCAAGCGCCTGAGACGATGGACTTGGCGCTGGATGTGGTTGAATGTGGTTGAGGTCAGCCCGGATCTGAGTCCTTGAGTCGCGTGGCGGGCAGGGGCTCAAGCGCCTGTTCGAGCGTTTCGGCAAGCTGCTTGAGATCGAGCGGTTTGGCGAGATAGTCGTTCATGCCCGCGATCAGACAGTCGTCGCGCTCGGCGCCCGAGTCGAAGGCCCCCATGCCAATGACCGGGATGCGCGTATCGGGCGCCTTGCACTCGCCCTCGCGTAGCCGCCGGGTTGCCTCCAGGCCGTCAAGATCGGGCATGTGGCAGTCCATGAGAATGAGGTCATAGGGTTGCTGCGCGAGCTGCGCGAGCGCCTCGCGCCCGCTGGCGGCGGTATCGACTTGGCAATAGCCGAGTTTGCGCAGCATGGCCTGAATCACCATCTGATTCGCCCGGTCGTCTTCGACGAGAAGCAGGCGGCGCTCGGCGGCGCTGACGGGCGCTTGGCGTGCGTCGCCGGCGTCAGTTGGGGGCAAGGCGTCGAGTTCAAGGTCGCCGTGCAGGGCGCGCAAGCGATTGGCCGCCGCCTTGAGCGCCTGGACATGCACGCGCTGAGCATCGCTCAGCGCGCTGTCGAGGAGGCGTTCCACTGTGTTGACAATGAGTGCCAGGGGGGCGCGCCATTCCGCCTCTGGCGCGGCTGGCTCGGGAGCCGTGCGCTCCTCGGGCGCCGAGGGCAGGGCGGCGGAGGAGCGCAGGTGCGGCAAGACGCGGGCGGGCGCGCTTGCCTCGGGCGTCTGCTCGGCGTGGCGCGCGATGGGGCCTGCAAGCATGGGGCTGGCGTCGATCACAACCCGATCACGCCCCTCGCTTTTGGCCTGATTGAGCGCGCGATCCGCCCGCTCAAGCAGCTCGGAGGCCTGAGCGCTGGGCTCGGGCACCATGGTCGCGACCCCCAGGCTCACGGTGACATGGGGGGCGGCGCTGGAGTAGTCGTGGCGCAACGCCAGCGCCTTGACCGCCTCGCGCATCTGTTCGGCAATGAGGCGCGCGCCCTGGAGATCGGTATCGGGCAGAAGCGCGACGAATTCCTCGCCGCCATAGCGGGCGAGCAAATCACCTGGGCGCTTCAGCACTGTGGCCAGGGCGTTCGCACCCTGTTGCAGACAGATATCCCCGGTGCCGTGGCCGTAGTGGTCGTTGAGTGCCTTGAAGTGATCGAAGTCGATCATGATGAGCGCAAGTGGACGCCCGCTGCGCTGGGCGCGCTGCCATTCAATTTCGAGCGCCTTGTCGAGACGGCGGCGGTTATGTGTGTGGGTGAGGCTGTCGATATAGGACATGGCCTCCAGCATGTCGGCCTTGCGTCGCACGTTCATGTGATTGCGCACGCGCGCGCGCACGATGGGCACGCTGATCGGCTTGGTGATGTAATCGACCGCGCCCAGATTCAGCCCCACCTCTTCAGCGGCGCTGTCGCCCATGGCGGTCACGAAGATCACCATGATGTCCTTGGTTCGCTCCTCGGCCTTGAGGCGGCGGCAGACCTCGAAGCCATCGATGTCGGGCATCATCACGTCGAGCAGGATCAGGGCCGGCGGATGTTCGCCGCCGGCAATCTCCAGCGCCTCGGTGCCGCCCTGGGCAACGCGCAGCGGATAGCTGTCGCCAAGCACGCGCTCAAGCAGGCGCGCGTTGGCGGGCTCGTCATCGACGATGAGGATGCTGTAGTCCGTCTCTTTCATGAATTCTGCCGCATCCACTGTTCAAGGCTGTCGCGCAGCGCTGCGAATTCTTCCTGAAGGCGCTTGGTCAGGTCGCGCGCCTCATCAAGCGCCTCGCGCCGCGCTGCTTCCTCAAGACATGTGGCCAACTCCTTCAGCCCGGGCGCAGCGATGTTGGCCGCAAGCCCCTTAATGCTATGCGCCTTGAAGGCCATGGCCTGTATATCCTTCTCATCGAGACACTGACACAGCTCGTCAATACGCGCCGGCAGATCAATGAGAAATTGAGGAATGACCGCGCCCACCAGTTCGCGATCATTCATCAGGCGTGCAAGCAGCTCATCTTCCTGAAAAACCGCATGGAGGGTCGCGCGGCGCGGGCTTGGGCGTACTGGCGCTGGCGTCTGCTCCTGGGGGCGATAGCGGGCGAGCATCTCGGCGAGCGCCTCAGGTTGCATGGGCTTCGAGAGATAGTCGTTCATGCCTGCTTCAAGGCATTTCTCGCGATCACCCAGCATGGCCAGCGCGGTCATGGCGATGATGGGCACCTGGGCATTGAGCGGCCCGCACTCACCGCGACGAATGCGGGCTGTGGCTTCAAAGCCATCCATACCCGGCATCTGACAATCCATCAAGACCAGATCATAGGGTTGTCGAGAGAGCGCGCTGAGCGCCTGTTTTCCGTTAGAGGCCAATTCAAGCGTACGATAGCCCAGCTTGTCGAGAAGACCGCGCGCCACGACCTGGTTTGTGGGATTGTCTTCCACGAGTAACACGCGGGCCTTGATCGAGGTCAGTGATTGGCCGTCTTTATTGACGCGCATTGCCGCGCGCTCGGCTGTGCCGCCCAGGTTTTCACCCAGCGCCTGCTCCAGGAGCGCAGCGCGCAGCGGCTTGCTGAGCACGGCATCAAAGAGCTGCGGGTCGCTGAGATGGGAGCTGCCCGCCAGCGAGGTGAGGTACACCAGCCGCATGGCGGAGAGTCTCGGGTTGTCGCGGATGCGGCGCGCGAGGGTGACCGCGTCGAGGTCGGACAGCTGCGTATCGAGCAAGGCCACCTCGAAGGGTGAACCCTCCCGCAGCGCGCGCTCGAGCGCCTCAAGCGCGGCCTCGCCAGCGCCGACCCCCAGGGCCTGACAACCGAGTTCGGCGAGCAAGCCAAGGGCGAGTTCGCGCCCGGCATCGTGATGATCGGCCACCAGAACTCGGCAGCGCGCACCCGCCCGAGGGCTTGAGGTGGGCAAGGCGGGGCAGGTGGCGAATTCAGCGGTAAACCAAAAGCGCGATCCGCGTCCCGCCTGGCTTTCGACCCCGATCCTTCCGCCCATCAGCTTGACGAGCTGGCGCGAGATGGCGAGCCCGGGTCCGGTTCCGCCATCGTGACGCTGATGGCCATGGTCAACCTGCGAAAAGGCCTCGAAGAGATGTGCCTGGGCCGCAGCAGGAATGCCAATGCCGGTATCGAGCACCTCGAAGCGCAGCCGTGCCTGGTGCTGCCTGCCAGGCTCGCGACTGACCAGTAGACGCACCTCGCCCGTGTCGGTGAATTTAATGGCGTTGTTGACCAGATTGACCAGAATCTGGCGCAGCCGCGCGGCATCGCCACGCAGCCAGCGCGGCACCTCGGCGGCGAGGCGATGGCTGAGTTCGAGCCCCTTGTCCTGGGCGCGCAGCGCGAGCAGCTCGGTGACCTCCTCGATGAGCAGCCGCAGATCGAAATCCTGGCAATCCAGGCTGAGTTTTCCGGCCTCGATCTTGGAGAGATCGAGCAGATCGTTGATCAGCCCGAGCAGGTTCTCGCCACTGGTGCGCACAATGTCGGTGTAATGGCGCTGCGTCTCGTCGAGCGGCGTGTCAAGCAAGAGCGCGGTCATGCCGATGATGCCGTTGAGCGGGGTGCGGATTTCGTGGCTGACATTGGCAAGAAAGGTGCTTTTGGCAGCGGTGGCCTGCTCAGCCTGCGCGCGGGCGCGTCTGAGTTCCTCCTCGCGACGCTGACGACGAAAGGCGTTGATGAGCAGCTCGGCGAGCAACCCGAGCAGATCGGTCTCGGCGCGCGACCAGGGGCGCGGTTGCTCCAGGGTGTCGAAGGCGATGAAGCCGTGGCAGCCGACAAGGTCGAGCAGCGGGAAGGAGGCAAAGGCGCGGATGCCATGTTCGGCCAAGAGCGCTCGCAGTGGATCGCTCTGCGGCATGTCCTCGCGATTTTTCACCCAGAAGGCGCGCCCGTCGCGATGCAGTCGCACCAGGGGCAGGTAGTCGGCCAGCGGCAGGCTGTGCAGATTCTCGAAGGCAGCCAAGTCAATGCCGGGCGCGCACCAGCCGTGCCGAAGCCGCATGTCGCCGCCAGCGTCCTCGTAGTCGTAGAGATAGGCCCGATCAACACCAAGAAAGCCGCCCACGCGGGCGAGGGCGCGCCCGATGAGGGCGCCGAGCCGCTCGGAGGTGGCGGTGAGGAATGAGATGGAGATATCCATCATCAGTTGTTGAAGACGCAGCCGCTCGTGGAGCTGATCCTGGGCCAGGCGGCGCTCGGTGACATTCTGCGCCACATGCACATTGCCGATCAGATGGCCCTGGGCGTCATGGATGGGGGTATTCGAGACCACGAAATAGCCGCCGAGACGTTTTTCGTAGACATCGACCGGTTCGCTGTAACCCTGCTGCGTCATGCGGATCAGAGGGCAGAAGTCGGGCGGCGAGTCGAGCCCATGCACCACACGATAGCAGGTCTCGCCTTCAGCCTGATTGGGCTCGCAGCCGAGCTGCTCGGCCATGGCGCGATTGATGCGCACCAGGCGCATCTGGTCGTCCATGAGGGCGATGAGATCGGGCACGGCATCGAAGGTGCGGATCCAGAGATCGCGCAGCCAGGGGTCGATGCCCTGACCGTCCCACCAAGTCGCGCGAACCGCCTCGCCCAACCGCACGCCTGATCCCTCGGGATGACTGCGGGCAGGCGCTGAACAGCGCTCCTGGAGCTGTTGCTCAAGCTCGGCGTTGCGCGCTCGAAGCGCGCTGAGTTCGGCGATGAGTTCGGCCTGTGAAGGCTCTTGATCCGACGTCATGGCTGTGCGTTGGGCGCCTGCTGAAAGAGTCTTGAGCTCGATAAATGGTCTTGAAGCGCCTGACTGGCCCGCTCGATGGGTAACAGCAGCGCGTCTAGGCGCGCAGTCTCGGCGTGGCTCTCGTGGCAGGCGGTTTCAAGGGCGTGCGCCGCCTCGGCGAGCGCCATGGCGGCAATGCTGGCCGCCGCTCCCTTGAGTTGATGGGCCTGTTCGGCAATATCCTTTAGATGGGCGCTCGATAGGGTCTCTCTCAAGGTCTGAAGCTGATCGGACAAATCCCTGAGAAACACCTCCACGGCGGCCTGGGCGAGGGCGGCGTCTCCCATGCATTGCTCCAGCAGCCGCTCCTCATCGAGGATGGGCGTGCTCGATTCGGCGCGACTCGCCGTGTTGAGTATGGGCGCCGCCGGTAGCCAGCGCTCCAGCACGATGGCCAGGGCTTCGGGCGCGAGCGGCTTGGCGAGATAGTCGTCCATGCCGGCCTCAAGACAGCGTTCACGATCCCCCGTCAGGGCGTGGGCGGTCATGGCCACCACCGGCAGGCGCGGATTGCGCGCCGGGGAGTCGCTCGCACGGATGCGCGCCAGGGTCTCGAAGCCATCCATACCCGGCATCTGGATATCGAGCAGGAGCAGATCATAATGCCTCGTAGCCAAGGCATCGAGCACTGCCTGACCGTGGTCGGCGCAGTCGGCTGCGTAACCGAGGTGGCGCAGCTGGCCGAGCGCGACCAGCTGATTGGTGCGGTTGTCGTCGGCGAGCAGGATGCGCGCCTCGCTGGCGCGCGCCCCGGGTTCGATCAAGGTGGAGTGACTGGGCGCGGGGCGGGCGAGTGGCGCCGGCGCAGGGCGGCGCTCGGAGCCTGACTCCAGGAGCCCTGGCAGCAGATCGCGCAGATCACGCAGCCGCAGCGGCTTGGTAATCTGCGCGACGAAGAGCCGGTTGGTCGAGGCCGCCGGATCGAGATGCTCACCGAGCGGGCGCATGAGCACCAGCGGCAGACCAGCGAACGAGCGCTCGGCGCGGATGGCCGCCGCCAGGGCCAGACCATCCATGCCCGGCATATGACGGTCGATGAGTACGCAATGGGGCGGCTCAGCCGCATCGACAGCGCGACGCAGGAGCGCCAGTGCCTCGGCGCCACTCGCTGCCGCGCGCACCTCCAGCCCCCAGTGGCCAAGACGCGCGCCGAGCATCTCGCGATTGCTGGCATTGTCATCCACCACCAGCACCCGGTGACCGGGAGCGAGGGCGGGTGGCATCTCGGCGCGCGGCTCCTCCTGGCGCTCCAGGTTGAGCTCGAACCAGAAGGTCGAACCCGCGCCTGGCTGGCTGTCGAGGCCGATGACGCCGCCCATGAGATCAACAAGCTGGTGCGAGATGGCCAGCCCCAGACCGGTTCCGCCAAAGTGGCGGCTGTGCGAGGGATCGAGCTGCGAGAAGCTCTCGAAGAGATGACCACGCTTATCCTCGGGGATGCCGGGGCCGGTGTCGCGCACGCTGAAGCGCAGTCGCACCTGCCGCTGCCCCATCTCCATGGCAGTTACCCAGACCTGGACCTCGCCCGAGGCGGTGAATTTGACGGCATTGCCGGCAAGGTTGGTGAGCACCTGCGCGATGCGCCCGGGATCGCCGCGCAGCCGGGACGGCACCTCGGGCGCGGCGGCGCAGAGACATTCAAGCCCCTTGGCATGCGCCTGGAGCGCCAGCCCCTGGGCGACGCCATCGAGCAGATCGCAGAGATCGAAGTCGATCTGCTCGACCTCGAGCTTGCCGGCCTCGATCTTGGAGAAGTCGAGAATATCGTTCACGATGCGCAGCAACGACTCGCCGCTGGTGCGGGCAATCTCGACATAGCCGCGCTGTTCCGCATCGAGCCGGGTATGCTCAAGCAGCCCCAGAAGGCCGAGCACGCCATTGAGCGGGGTGCGAATCTCATGGCTCATGTTGGAAAGAAAGAAGGACTTCGCCTGGCTCGCCTGCTCGGCGCGTCTGGCCAAGTCCTGGCTCTGCGCCATGGCCTCGGCGAGCGCCTCGTTGGCCTTGATGAGACGCTCCTCGGTGTGCTTGCGCAGACTGATATCGACCGAGATGTTGCCGGTGGCGATGAGCGCGCCGGTCGCGTCGAAGATGGGATATTTCTTGGTGAGAAAGGTGCGCTCCTCGCCGCTCGGCAGACAGACGGGTTCCTCGCGCAGAATCGCCTCGCCGGGGGGGAGTGACTGGGCGCGGCGCTCGTCGGCCATGTAGGTGCGCACCGGCTCCTCGCGCGGATCGCGGCCAAAGATTTCGGCGTCGGTCTTGCCGATCAGCTCCTCGACCGAGGCGTGTCCGCTGGCCTGGGCAAAGGCCGGGTTGGCGGCAATGAGGCGCAAATCGAGATCCTTGACCACCACGATGGCGTCGCTGTGGTCGATGACCGCCTTGAGCGCACTCATGCCGCGCTGTGCGGCGCGCTGCTCGGCGAGACTGCGCGCGACCAGGCGATCCGCTCGCGCCAGCAGCCAGGCGCTTAGGGTAAGGGAACCCAGCAGCAGCAACAGCATGGCTGCCGCGACAGCGCCTTGCTGGCGCTCGAAGCTGGCGATTTCGCGCGAGAGATCACGCAGGATGAGCAGACAGCCCACGCGCTCCCCGGCGACATCGCGCAGCGGCGTGAGACTTGCGCGCCAAGGCCGCCCGTCAAACGTGATATCCCGGCTCACGCCAAGCGGGGCCGAGGCGGTGTCGGTGCCATGCGCGATGAAAGCGTCAAATGCGCTGGGCAGTTGATCGAGCGAACTCTCGACAAGCACCAGGTGCTCGAAACGGTCCCAGTGGGGCGCGCGCCCGAACAGGCGCATCCCGCGCTCCCAGCCCGGGCGCTCAAGCCGCGCCTTCTCCAGCAGTACGGCCAGCTCGATGCCGGACGGCTCGTGCAGCATGGCCAGCACGTCCTCGATTTCCTTGCCCAGTTCGATGTAGCCGATGCGCTCACCAGCCAGCTCAATGGGCTTGACCACGCGCAGCGTCAGGGTGCCAAGCGGTCCCAGCTCCAGCCCTTGGGCAATCTGCCCAGTGCGCTCGGCCTCGCGCAGGGTATGACGGTTGAGGAGGTCGCCGTGTTTCTCGGGGGTGTGGATACGCAGCAGCGTGCGCCGATCAGGCCCGATGAAATAGAAGTGCGACAAGCCGTTGCGTGCGCCAAGCGTCTCGAAGAGTCCTTGCCAGCGCGCGAGCAGCGCCTCGCGATCGGCGCGCGCGAGCGCCTCCAGGGTGGGCGCTTCGGCGGCAATGGGCTCGATAAGCGCGGCCAGCCAGTCGCCTTGCTCGCTGAGCACCCGATCAAGCGTGCGCCCGACCTCGGTCATGTCTTGGAGCACAATCTCGCGCAGCCGTTGCTCCTGCATCCAGCCAATGAGCTGCCAGAGCCCCAGGATCCAGGCCAGCAGCACCAAGGCAAAGAGCGGCAGTAGTCGCCCGAGCAGGCTGTGAGGCATTCGCGCTGGCGCCTTTTGAACCGAATGCTGCCGAGGATGCGGCTCAATCACTGTGGTCGTCCAGACCGCTCGGGGCCGAGTAGAGAGCGCGGCAGGGAGGCAGAGCGCAAGGCTGCGACAGCCCGAAGACTGGACGAATGGACACGGCGGCTCGACATGGGCATAGCAGCAGAGACGAGCGCCAGCAGGCCGCCCGAATCGGATTGAGAGAGAGGCATGGCGCTATTATAAAGAGAGCGCCCCGAGGGGTGCGAGCAGCGTTTCACAATTCCGTCATGATCGGCTGCGCGGCGCATAGCTGTCGGGAATGAGCAGGGTCGGGGCGCGCTGGGTGCGGTCTTTGTTTGGAAAGTCGAGCGTATAGTGCAGGCCGCGGCTTTCGCGCCGGCGCAGGGCCGATTGAATGATGAGGTCGGCCACCTCGACCAGGTTGCGCAGCTCGATGAGGTCATTGCTGACGCGAAAATTGCTGTAGTATTCAATGATTTCCTGCGCGAGTAGATCGACGCGCCGCTTCGCGCGGCGCAATCGCTTGGTGGTGCGCACGATGCCGACATAGTCCCACATGAAGCGGCGCAGCTCTTCCCAGTTGTGGGTGACCACCACTTCTTCATCGGGTTCGGTGACCCGGCTCTCGTCCCAGGGCGCCACCTCGGCTGGCTCGGGAATATCGCCAATCTGGCGTTCGATGTCCTGAGCTGCGAGTTCCGAGTAGACCAGGCATTCGAGCAGCGAATTGCTCGCCATGCGGTTGGCGCCATGCAGTCCAGTATAGGCGGTTTCTCCGCTGGCATAGAGGCCGGGCAAATCGGTGCGCGCATGGGCATCGACCACCACGCCGCCACAGGTGTAATGCGCGGCGGGCACCACCGGAATCGGCTCTCGGGTGATGTCGATGCCGAACTCCAGACAGCGCGCCTGAATGGTGGGGAAATGCTCCAGGATGAAGTCGGCGCTGCGGTGCGAGATATCGAGATAGACACAGGGCGCGCCGATGCGCTTCATCTCGTGGTCGATGGCGCGCGCCACGATGTCGCGCGGGGCCAGTTCGGCGCGGGGGTCAAAGCGCGGCATGAAGCGATCGCCGTCGGGCAGCAGCAGGCGCGCGCCCTCGCCGCGCAGCGCCTCGCTGATGAGAAAGGAACGCGCCTCGGGGTGATAGAGACAGGTCGGGTGAAACTGCATGAACTCCATGTTTGCCACCCGGCAGCCCGCGCGCCAGGCCATGGCGATGCCATCGCCAGTGGAGACGTCCGGGTTGCTGGTGTAGAGATAGACCTTGTTGGCGCCGCCGGTGGCGAGCACCACGAAACGTGCAAGAAAGGTCTCCACCTGACCGCTGCCGAGATTGAGAATATAGGCGCCAAGACAACGCTGGCGCGCGCTGCCCGGACGCTGGCGCGCGCTGGTGATGAGATCAACCGCGATGTGCTGCTCATAGAGCTGGAGATTGGGGCGGGCGCGCACCTGGGCCTCCAGGGTGGTGGCCACGGCGCGCCCGGTGGCGTCGGCGGCGTGCACCACGCGCCGATGGCTGTGTCCGCCCTCGCGCGTGAGATGGTAGCCGCCCGCCGCCGCCTGCTCGCTGTCGCGGGTAAACTCCACGCCCTGACCGAGCAGCCAGCGGATGTTCTCGGGGCCGCGCTCAACCACCAGCCGCACCACGTCGCGCTCGCACAGACCGGCGCCGGCCTTGAGGGTATCCTGAACGTGCGACTCAATGGAGTCGCGCGCGTCGAGCACCGCCGAGATGCCGCCCTGGGCGTAGAGCGTACTGCCCTCGACCAGCTCGCGCTTCGAGACCACGGCCACCGACAGCGACTCGGGCAGACGCAGGGCCAGACTCAGGCCAGCCGCGCCGCTGCCGAGGATAAGAACGTCGTGACGATGGGTGAACAGAGACATCTTGTAAGCACTCGCTAACGATGGATGGATGCAAGAGACGCGCCTTTGCAATGACGTCAAGGGCTGCGCCTGGAAGAACTTCTCGTTAAAATCGACGATTTACCGGCGCCAATCAAGATTTGGCGTTTGCTTTGTGGTTTTTCACCCACATCTGCCCGCTCTATCGAACTTCCTAACCGGGGAATTGTCCATGCCAAGGGAACAGACGGACAGGAGCCCAGCGGTTGCCTTCCATGACTAAGCGCGCGGTCGATCAAGAGCTGGTCGAACGGGCGCAGGCGGGCGACCGGCGAGCCTTCGATCTTTTGGTTCTCAAATATCAGCAGAAGGTCGCGAGCCTCATCGGGCGCTATCTGCGTGATCCAAGCGAGGTCTTGGATGTCACCCAGGAAGCCTTCATAAAGGCATACCGGGCCTTGCCAGGATTTCGTGGTGACAGCGCCTTCTACACCTGGCTCTACCGGATTGCGGTCAACACCGTCAAGAACCATCTGGTGTCTCAAGGACGGCGCCCGCCGGGCGACGATGTTGAGGCCGAACTGGCCGAGCAGATGGATCTGGGGGCGCGCATGCGCGACCAGACGACTCCTGAGCGCGAGCTGCTCACCGAAGAGATTGCGCGCACGGTACAGGGCGCGCTCGACGATCTGCCCGAGGAGCTGCGCACCGCCATCGTGCTGCGCGAATTCGAGGGCATGAGCTACGAGGAGATTGCCAACGCCATGAGCTGTCCGATCGGAACCGTGCGCTCGCGCATCTTTCGTGCCCGCGAGGCGATCGACAAGCGCTTGCGTCCTTTACTCGAACCTTAACGCCGGATGCTGTTCGGCACGGTTGCAACGCGCTTGCGGATGAACCCTTATGTTCAGGCCTTGACCTCATGATTGATGAACAGAAACGACAACTTTCCGCGCTGCGCGATGGCGAACTCGACACCTCGCCGACCGCGCGTCTGCTGAATGAACTCTCGCTCGATCCCGACTTGCGCGCCACTTGGGCCCGCTATCAGCTGATTGGCTCGGTGATTCGCGGCGAGCAGCTCAATCCAGAGCACGCCTGTATCGCCGACCGGGTAGCTCAGGCCCTGGAGCATGAACCTCTGCCGTTCATTGCGCCTGCTGGGTCGAGACGCAAAGGCAAAGGCAAAGGCGCCGAGCGCGCCTCGCTCTCGCCCATGGCCGGCATGGCCCTGGCCGCCGCCGCCGCCTTTGTCACGGTGTTCGCGCTGCCCGCGCTCTTTCATGATCGCGCGCCGGTTCCGATGTCTCTCGCCGAGAGCCAGCCGCACGTTGCTCCCGGCGCGCTGATCGCCGAGCAACCGCCGGTACTTGCCAATGCCAGCGCCCAGCGCTGGGCGCTTGATCAGCCGGCGCTGGCCAGCAAGCTCGATCTACTGCTTGTGACCCATCAGGAAACCGCTTCCATGACGGGAGCCAGGGGCATGTTGCCTTATGCGACCTTTGTCGGCTATGACGCACCCCGCTAAGTGGCTGGCCTGTATCGGGCTGAGTATGCTGCTGACCCTGCCGCTGGCGGCGCTGGGGGCGCAGGCTGCGGCGCGCGACCCCAGCGACCGGGTGAGCGAACTCCTCGAACGCATGGCCGAGGCGCTGCGCGCGCTCAACTACGAGGGCACCCTCGTCTATTTGCACGACAATCAGCTCGAAACCCTGCATCTGATCCATCGTGTCGAGCGCGGGCGGATCCAGGAGCGCCTGGTCTCGCTCAGTGGCCCGGTGCGGGCGCTCACCCGCGAGCCGGGACGGGTCACCTGCGTGCTGCCCGACGGGCGCCCCATTTCGGTTGAACAACCCAGCGCCGGCGTCAGTCTACTCGACGCCGAGGGAATCGTGCCCGCGCGGCTCGGCGAGCACTACCGCGTCCTGCTGTTAGGCGAGGCGCGGGTGGCGGGGCGTGACACCGAGGTGGTGGGCATCATTCCGCGCGATGCGCTGCGCTACGGTTACCGTTTTTATATTGATCGCGACACCGCGTTGCCCCTGAAGTCCGATCTTGTTGATCACGCGGGGCAGGCGCTCGAACAACTGATGTTCACCAGCCTCACGCTGCACCCCGGCGATGGCAGTCTGCCCGAGGGGCTTGATCGCACCGCGCCGCGTGATATTCCAATCGCACGCGAACGCATCGGCCAATCATTCTGGCGTTTCGAAAATCTACCCGAGGGCTTCGAGCTGGTGGTGCGCAAGGAGATTCCAGGCCCGAAGGGCGAAGGCGGACTGGAGCACTTCCTGTTCACTGATCGGCTCTCGGCCTTCTCCATCTATGTGGAACCTGATGTCCAGGATGGGCTGGTTGGCTCCAGCCGGATCGGTTCGGTCCATGCCGCCGGGCGTCAGATTGCCGGTTATCAGGTGACCGCCGTCGGCGAGGTGCCGGCGGCAACCGTCGAGGCCGCCATTGCCGGCGTGCGCCACACCGGGAGCGCGCATGATTGAGGAATCCGGACTGGTGATCGCGCTCGACGGCCCCCATGCCTGGGTCCGCACCGAACGACGCACCGCCTGCGGCGCCTGCGCCGCGCGCGGCGGCTGCGGCGTTTCGCTGCTCGATTCGCTGCTCGGGCGCCGCCCCAATGCGGTGCGCGCGCTCAACCGGGCAGAGGCTGAGGTCGGTGATCGGGTGCTGGTGGGGATCGGCGGGGATGATCTGCTCGCCCTGGCCCTGGCCACCTATCTGGCGCCCACCCTGGCGTTGCTCGCCGGTATTCTGGCCGGTTCGGCCCTGGGCGGCGATCAGGGCGACGCAGCGGGCTTGCTTGGCGGCGCACTCGGCCTTACGCTGGGGTTATTGTGGCTGCGCGCCCATGGCGCCAGGCGCGCCCGGAATCCCGAGACCCAGCCGGTCGTCCTGCGGCGTTTGGGTCCATCCGCCGCCTATCCGGTCGTCGAGCTTGGTCTCTGAGGCCAGCGCCGCCTTTCTTCACGACCACGCAACCCATTCCCCGAGGAGCTGTCATGCGCTTGCATTCACGTCTCTCGCTTGCCTTCACCCTGCTGCTGTCTTGTCTGCTGATTCCCGCGCTGACATACGCGCGCGATCTGCCCGATTTTGTCGATCTGGTTTCGGCCAACGAGGGCTCGGTTGTCAACATCAGCACCAAGCAAAACGCCGCCGGCGCAACGACCGAACTCTATGGCTTTTCCATCCCCGAGCTTCCCGAAGGCAGTCCGCTTCAGGATTTTCTGCATCGCTTCTTCGGCGAAGAGGGCGACATTCCCGAGGATCTCTTCGAGTCGCGCTCGCTCGGCTCGGGCTTCATCATCTCGCCCGATGGCGACGTGCTCACCAACGCCCATGTGGTGGAGGGCGCCGATGAAATCATCGTGCGCACCAGCGACCGGCGCGAGTTTGTCGCCAAGCTGGTCGGCACCGACAAGCGCAGCGACATCGCCCTGCTGAAGGTCGAGGCCGAGGGGCTGCCGGCGGTGCGCATCGGCTCCTCGAAGGAGCTGCGCGTGGGCGAGTGGGTGCTGGCCATCGGCTCGCCCTTTGGCTTTGAATCCTCAGCCACGGCGGGTATTGTCAGCGCCAAGGGCCGCAGCCTGCCCTCCGAGAACTATGTGCCCTTCATCCAGACCGACGTGGCCATCAACCCCGGCAACTCGGGCGGTCCGCTCTTCAATCTCGACGGCGAGGTGGTCGGCGTCAACAGTCAGATCTACAGCCGCACGGGCGGTTTCATGGGGCTCTCTTTCGCCATCCCCATCGACGTCGCCATGGATGTCGCCAATCAGCTCAAGACCCAGGGGCGGGTCAGTCGCGGTTGGCTCGGCGTCATGATCCAGGATGTGACGCGCGAGCTGGCGCACAGCTTCGGGCTTGATCAGCCGCGCGGCGCCCTGGTCGCCCAGGTGCTGCCCGAGAGCCCCGCCGAGGCGGCGGGACTGCTGGCGGGCGATGTCATCCTGAGTTTCAACGGGCGTGAGATTCCGACCTCCAGCGCGCTTCCGCCCGTGGTGGGCGCAACGGACGTCGGGAGCGAGGCCGAGGTGGTGGTGTTGCGCGGTGTTCAGCGCCTGACGCTCACCATGACCATCGGCGAGCTGCCCGAGGATGACACCCTGGCCAGCGCCTCCGCGCCACAACCCGCAACCACGCAAGCCAACCGGCTTGGTCTGGTGCTGGGTGAGCTTGATGCCGAGCAGCGCGACTATCTTGGGTTGCGCCAGGGCGGAGTTGTGGTTGAAGGCGTCAACCCGGGGCCGGCTGACCGGGCCGGGTTGCGCGCGGGCGATGTCATCCTCATGCTCGATCGTCAGCCAACCCCTGATCTGGCCAGCTTCGAGCGCGCGCTCGATGCCATTGGCGCAGGGCGCACGGTGGCGGTGCTGGTGCAGCGCGGAGACAGCCGCATGTTCTACCCGCTCACCCTGCCAAATTCCTGATTATCGGCGGCTCTGCCAGCTGAAAAGGCTGGCAGCGCCCGTTTTTGGCCTGATGGCGAGGCTTAGGCTTGTGGCAAGGATCAGTCCTGACTTGCTTAACGAGGCCGTGGATCGCATCGTGCGGGCTGTTCGACCCGAACGCATTCTGCTGTTCGGTTCCCAGGTCTGGGGGCATCCGAACGACGAGAGCGATATCGATCTGCTTGTGGTACTAAGCACATCGGATCAGCCTGCGTATCGACGCGCTCAACAGATCTATCGCAGTCTTCGCGGTCTCCCTCTCCCCATTGAGGTTGTTGTGCGAACCCAGGACGAGATGGACCGTGCAGCGCGGGTTCCGACCTCGCTGGAGTGTCAAGCGCTGGAGCGTGGAATGGTGCTGCATGGATGAAAGCCAGATTCGGCTTGTCACTCAATGGCTGATGAAGGCCTGCCAGGATCTGCGCTCGGCGCGCTGTTTGTACAGGAACACACCACGGCTGCCGAATTTTTGACGCCATTTGCCACAGCCTTTCGTTATCCAGGCGATGCGCTCGATCCCGATCCCGACGATGTGGCCAAGGCGATTGCATTGGCCGAGACTGTGCTCAATTTCGTCTTGACGCGAATGCCGGAAACAGTTCGAAAACGCTCGCTTGATGGTTTTGCCTCTTCATGACCTGCAGCGAATCCGCTGCCTTTCTGCTATGATGCCTCGCTATTTTCGCGGTGCGGCGTCCTCCTTGCATTCCAGCTGGCCGCGCCGCGCTCGCTCGCCTTCTCCTCTGCTCACCTCCGGGTTATCGATGACCGACCTCACCCATATCCGCAATTTCTCGATCATCGCGCACATCGACCATGGCAAGTCGACCATCGCCGATCGGTTCATCCAGTTGAGCGGCGCCCTCAGCGAACGCGAGATGTCGAGCCAGGTGCTCGATTCCATGGATCTGGAGCGTGAGCGCGGCATCACCATTAAGGCCCAGAGCGTGACGCTCGATTATCAGGCGCGCGACGGCCAGACCTA
>JAFGTZ010000253.1 GCA_016938795.1 Chromatiaceae bacterium
CGCGCCGCCCCATGAATCCACTGGCCCTGATCGCGCTCTACGCGGCGCTCTGGATCGGCTTTCACTTCGGGGCGGGCTATGTGGCGCATCGTCTTTCAAGCCGCCTGCTCGCCCAGCTGCCGCTGGTGAGCAGCATTTACGGCTGGGAAGCGGAGGGACGCTTCTATGAGCGGCTCGCCATCCGGCAGTGGAAGGACCATCTGCCCGAGGCTGGGGCCTTCTATCGCGGCGGTTTTACAAAACGACGTTTGCAGGCCCAGGATGCCGACTACCTGGCGCACTTCGCCCTGGAGACCAGCCGCGCCGAATTCTCGCACTGGCTCACCTGGCTGCTTGCGCTGAGCTTTTTTGCCTGGAATCCCTGGCCAATCGGGCTCGTCATGCTGCTCTACGGGGCCATCGTGAATCTGCCCTGCATCCTGGTGCAGCGCTACAATCGCGCACGTTTCAGGCGGATTCTTCACAAGGGCGCCCGCGTCTCAAGGGGCCGCGCGACGCCTGCCGCCAGTGCCGGCCATTGATTCAGCAGATGCGCGGCAGTTGCTCGCCGCTCAGCCAATCGACCACCCGGCTGCCGCCAAGCGCGGTCTCCATGCGCACCAGGACGTGCGCGTCCTCGACCACCTCGCCGATCCGAGCGGCGGCGCGGCCAAGCGGATGGGCGCGCATGGCGGCCAGCAGCGCCTCGGCCCGTTCGGGCGGACAGATGGCGACCAGCTTGCCTTCGTTGGCAACATAGAGCGGGTCGAGTCCCAACAGCTCGCAGGCGGCCAGCACCTCGGGGCGCACCGGGATGGCCGTCTCGCGGATGCGCATCCCCACCCCCGATTGACGCGCCAGCTCGTTGAGCGTGGTCCCCAGGCCGCCGCGTGTGGGATCGCGCAGCGCGTGAATCTCAGGCGCCGCCTCCAGCATGGCCGCCACCAGCCCGTGCAGCGCGGCGCTGTCCGAGCCCAGGTCGGTGGCAAAGCCGAGATGTTCGCGTTGCGAGAGGATGGCCACGCCATGATCGCCGAGGGTGCCGCTGAGCAGGATGGCATCGCCGGGACGCGCCCGATCACCCGCAATCTCCACCCCCTCGGGAACCACCCCGATGCCCGTGGTGGTGATGAAAACCCCGTCGCCCTTGCCGCGCTCGACCACCTTGGTGTCGCCCGTGACCACCGCCACACCAGCCTCGCGCGCGGCGCGCGCCATGCTCGCCACCAGCGCATCGAGGGTGTCAAGCGGAAAACCCTCTTCCAGAATGAAGGCCGCCGCCAGATAGAGCGGGCGCGCGCCGCACATGGCGAGATCGTTCAGGGTGCCATGCACGGCCAGGGCGCCGATGTCGCCGCCGGGAAAGATGAGGGGCGAGACGACGTGACTGTCGGTGCTCATGGCCAAACGCCCGGCGGGCGGGCGAAACACCGCCTGGTCGTTGCCCTGGGCGAGCAGCGGATTGTCGAGATGACGTCGGAAGAGCTGCTCGATCAGACGCGCCATGGCGCGCCCGCCGGCGCCATGGCTGAGGGTGACGCGCTCCTGATCGAATGTGGCTGGTGGCTGGCTGTGGCGGCTCATCGTCGCTGAACTCTGTTTATAC
>JAFGTZ010000254.1 GCA_016938795.1 Chromatiaceae bacterium
CAGCTACGGACTGGACTGCGCGGACGTCAAGCGCGCCCTCAAGCCGCGCGCCGCAGCCGCAGATCAACATGGATGTCCTCGAACGGACACGCCACCCCGCCGCGCTCTGAGCGCTCGACCAATCCCAGCTCGGCAAGCACGACCACATCCTCATGGACGCGCTTGACATCGCGCCCGACACGCCTGGAAAGCTCGCGCACGCTCAGTTCTCCGGCCCCCAAGAGCGCCTGAACCAAGGCCCAGCGTCGTTCGGTCAGACGCCCGAAGAGCGCTGCGGCTGTCTCGAAATTCAGTGTTTCGCCCTGGTACCGGTCGGCCTGGGCGGCGTGCCCGCCCGCGCGCAAGGCAGCGCGCCAATCTGGCTGGAGCGTAATCGTCAGTGTTCGCGACGCCATTGCTCGACCTCCCCGATGAAATCCTCGATCAACCGATCAATGTCAACGAAGGCATACGGGTGTTCGGCGCCCTCCCGGTGGCGGTGATCGCCCTTGCCGCGCTCGTTGTCGAACCCGATCACCCGCTTCCCGTCCACAATGAACACCAGTCGGTATTTGAACGGATGACCGCAGGGCGGAACCGGCTCAGGTAGCCGCCACACCACGAACTCGATCAGGGCGCCCTCTGGCGTGATGTCTTTGAAACGGGTGATGAGTTCGGCTGGCATGTTGGCAATTATGCCAACGAAAACTTGAGATGCAACGCGCTTCGGCGGGTTTTTTGTGCCTGCCCGCCAGGCCTGAGCCGACAGTCAAGGGTGCGCATTGCGCGCTGTTCCGCCAGCCTTCGAGCCTTGCGCAGGGTACGCGGTGCGTACCCTGCAGAGGGAGCAAAGCCCCTTTCCTTAACGCTCGGCCAGCATGGCGCGCAGCATCCAGGCGGTTTTTTCATGCACCTGCATGCGCTGGGTGAGCAGGTCGGCGGTGGGCTGGTCGCTGGCCTCCTCGGCGAGCCTGAAGACCTCGCGCGCGGTGCGGGTCACCGCCTCCTGATCGCTGGCGAGCTGGCTCAGCATCTCGGTGGCCGTGGGCTTGCCGCTGGCATCCTGCACGGTCGCCAGCTCGGCGAACTCGCGATAGGAGCCGGGCGCCGGGAAGCCCAGGGCGCGGATGCGCTCGGCGATCTGATCGACCGCTAGCGCCAGCTCGTTATACTGCGTCTCGAACATCAGATGCAGGGTGTTGAACATGGGGCCCTCAACATTCCAGTGGAAGTTGTGGGTCTTGAGATACAGGGTGTAGCTGTCGGCAAGAAAGCGGCTCAGGCCCTCGGCGATGGCGCGGCGCTGCTCGTCGGGAATGCCGATGTCGATCTGGGTGTAGGCAGGCATGTGTCACCTCATGTGCTGTGAATGGGGCTCCGGCCCCGTGGATGAACGCCCAATGTTCTTGGGGAAATGGGTGCTTACAACTTTAAACCAAGGCGCTTTTCTCGACGAAGAAAAACCAGCCATAGGCCACCAGGAATGCGGGGATTCCACTATAGAGACTCGCCAGCAGGGCGGCCTTGGGGGCCACCGCAATGGCCGGCAGCAGGGCGTCGCCATCGTTGGCAATGGCGTTGCCAAGCTGAGCGGAGAGCGGCACGGCGCCGGACAGATAAAGCGATGTCACCACAATCTGGGGGCCGCAGCCCGGAATGAAACCCACCACAATGGCCATGGCCGGCATCAGGGGCGCCCAGACCGCGAGTGCGCTCCCGAGCTCGAAGCCGCTGGCGCCAACCGCCACCTCATAGCCCACGAAGGCCAGTATCACCCAGGCGGAAATGGCGTTAGTGTCGTCAATGACCGCCCGCGCCAGGGGGCGCGGCGCAAGCGTGCAGGCCCCATCGGAACAGGGCCGCTCGCCGGCAACGCCGTTCAGCACCCAGAGTCCGAGCGACAAGGCGGCCCCTGTGACGCCCAGCAGCAGGGCGGGATCGATCCGCTCCCCACTCCAGGGCAGCACGAGCATGCCCGCTTCGATCTGGAAGGCGGCTAGAAGACCCAACGCCAGCCCCGGCCCCAACAGCGCCAGCCAGAGCCCATCGGCCAGCGACCAGCGCATGGGCGCGGGCGTGCTCGCGCGCGGCAGCTGCGGAGGTGGCGCGCGACGCATGAAGCGCGCCCCATGGATCCAATCGACCAGATAACCGCTTGGCACGGCCACGGCCAGGCTTAGACCAAGCACCAGGAGCGCTGTGTCGGGCTGCTGGGCGAGCAGCAGAAAGACGGCATCGCCCATGGTCGCGGTGAGCGTGGCCACCACGGCGCCGAAGCTCAGGTAGCCGCGGCTGAACTGGGTGACCGCGACGATGGCGCCGCCACAGCCGGGAAAAACCCCGAGCAATGCGGTCATGGGCACCTGCCAGGCGCGGTAGCGCTCCAGCAGGACGCCCAGATCGCCCTTGAAGAGCCGCTCGGCGCCCATGACCAGAAAGAGGGTGCCCGCCACGAAGACCGTCACCGCGAGATAGGCCTCGCCCAGGGCCGCCGC
>JAFGTZ010000255.1 GCA_016938795.1 Chromatiaceae bacterium
CCCCGTAAAATCCCCTATCCTCTCGCCGGGCTCCTGTGCATCATGTGAGCGCCCTAGCCCGTGAGGGTCTCGGCAAGGCCAGAGACCCTGCCCTGCCCCCCCCAAGCGCCCACTTGCTGCCCCGGATGCCATGACCGACCCGCTCAATATCGCCTGGATTCTGCTCTGCGCCTGCCTGGTCTTTCTGATGCAGGCCGGGTTTCTCTGTCTCGAAACCGGGCTGATGCGCGCAAAGAACAGCATCAATGTGGCGGTCAAGAACATTATCGATCTCTGCTTTGCCGGACTCGCCTTCTGGATGCTGGGCTATGCGTTCATGTTCGGCGAGAGCTGGGGCGGCTGGATCGGCACCCAGGGCTTTTTCTTCGGGCAGGACGAATCGCCCTGGATGCTAAGCTTCTTCGTCTTTCAGGCCATGTTTTGCAGCACCTCGGCCACCATCGTCTCGGGCGCGGTGGCCGAGCGGATGCGCTTTCTCGCCTACGCCATCACCGCCCTGGTGCTGGTCGTGCTCATCTATCCGGTCACCGGTCACTGGGCCTGGGGCGGTCTGCCCCATGGCGCCCAGGATGGCTGGCTCGCGCGGCTGGGCTTCATCGACTTTGCCGGCTCGACTGTGGTGCATTCGGTGGGCGGCTGGGTCTCGCTCGCGGCCGTGCTGCGGCTCGGCCCGCGGCTTGGACGCTTCGACAGCGCGGGCCGGGCCATGCAGGGCAGCAATCTGCCGCTGACCACGCTCGGCGTGCTGCTGCTGTGGCTTGGGTGGTTTGGCTTCAACGGGGGCAGCACCCTGGCGCTCAACGAACAGGTTCCGCTCATCCTGCTCAATACCTTTCTGGCCGCCGCCTCGGGCGGGCTGACGGCCATGGCCTACAGCTATGCCGCGCGTGGCCAGTTGATCGTGACCGAGCCACTCAACGGCATCATCGGCGGTCTGGTCGGCATCACCGCCTCCTGCCATTTGCAGGAGCCCGCCTTCGCGGCGCTCATCGGGGCCATCTCCGGGCTGCTGGTCTCGCTCGGCACGGCGGCGCTGGTGCGGCTGCGCATCGACGATGCCGTGAGCGCCATCCCGGCGCATCTCTTCGCCGGCATCTGGGGCACCCTGGCGGTGGCGCTCTTCGCCCCTGCGGGCAGTTTCGAGCTTGCGGGCGGACGCCTGGCCCAGCTTGAGGTTCAGGCGCTCGGCATCCTGGCGGTGGGCGGCTATGCCTTTGGGGTCAGTGTCATCGCGCTCTGGATCCTGGACCGACTCTATCGCCTGCGGGTGGATGCGGAATCCGAGCGCCTTGGGCTCAACGTGGTCGAGCACGGGGCCAGCACCGAGATTCTCGAGCTGCTCACCGAGATGGACACCCAGCGCCGGCTTGGCGACTTCTCGCGCCGGGTCTTTGCCGAACCACACACCGAGGTCGGGCAAATTGCCCATCAATACAACAACGTGCTGCATCGGGTGAGCGAGGAGATTCACAAGCGCGAAAGCATTCTGCGCGATCTCACCGCAAGCGAGTCACGCAAGAGCGCCATTCTCGATGCCGTGCTCGACTGCATCCTGACCATCGACCACGCGGGACGCATCCTCGAAATCAACCCGGCGGCGACCCGCACCTTCGGCTGTTCGAGCCGCGCCGCGCTCGGCCGCCCCATCGCCGACCTCATCATTCCGGACGACGCCCGACCGGCCTTCGATGAGGCGCTCGCGATGGGCTTCGTGACCGAGGGCCGCTTCGTGGTCAATCAGCGCTCGCACACCATTCTCAAGCGCATCAGCGGCGAAACCTTCCCGGCCGAGCTGACCATCGCCCGCGTGCGCAACGGCCAGCATCCCGAGTTCAACTTCCACGCGCGCGACATTACCCGCCAGCGCGAGATTCAACGTCGGCTGCACCAACTGGCCCACTACGACGGACTGACCGGCCTCTCGAACCGCCAGTTCTTCCGCCAGAACCTGAGCGTCCAGCTCATGGGCGCCGCCCCCCATGGGGTTGCGGTGCTCTTTCTCGATCTCGACCGCTTCAAGAATATCAACGACACCCTGGGCCACGCCGCCGGCGATCAACTGCTGCGCAGCGTGGCCGAGCGTTTGCGCGCTGCGCTGCGCAACGAGGATCTGGTGGCGCGCTGGGGCGGCGACGAGTTCGTGGTGGCGCTGATCGGCGCGCGCGATCGTGAATCGGTATCGCTCAAGGCCGCCCAGATCATCGAGCGCCTGGCCGAGCCGCACCTGCTGGAGGGGCGCTCGGTGCGCGCGCCAACCAGCATCGGCGCGGCCCTCTATCCCGAGGGCGGAACCAGCGCCGATCTGCTGATCCGCAATGCCGATCTGGCACTCTATCGCGCCAAGAGCAACGGGCGCGGGCACTGTCAGCTCTTCGATCCGGCGCTCGCCTCGGAGGTTTCCGAACGACTGGAGTTCGAGAACGATCTGCGCGACGCACTCGAACGCGGCGAGCTGGATCTTTTCTATCAACCGCAACTGGAGGTGAAAAGCGGCCGCCTGGCGGGTCTTGAGGCCCTATTGCGCTGGCGCCATCCCGACAAGGGCATGGTCTCGCCAGCGGTGTTCGTGCCCATTCTGGAAGAGCTGGGGCTGATTGACCTGGTCGGCGAATGGGTGCTGCGCAGCGCCTGTCGGCAGCATCGACTCTGGCGCGAACAGGGGCTCAGACCACCACGCATCGCGGTGAATGTATCCGGGCGTCAGTTTCTTCGCATGGGTTTCGCCGACCGGGTCGAGCGCATCCTGAGCGAAGAGCGCACCGCCGCAACCGATCTTGAGCTTGAGATTACCGAGACCGTACTGGCGCACGATACCGCCATCTGCATCGAGACACTGAGCCGGCTTAAGCGGCTCGGCCTGGAAATCGCCCTCGACGATTTCGGCACCGGCTATTCCTCCATGAGCTATCTCAAGCGCTTTCCCATCGACACGCTCAAGATCGACCGCGCCTTTGTGGGTGAGTGCGACATCAACGCCGAGGATGCCGCCATCTGCACCGCCATCTTTTCGCTCGCACGCGGGCTTGGGATCAAGACACTTGCCGAGGGCGTTGAAACACCGGGGCAGCTCGACTTTCTGCGCCGCGAGGGCTGCACCTTCTACCAGGGCTTTCTCTGCCGCAAACCCATGCCTGCCGAGGAAACGGCGGATTTCATTGCCAACCCGCTCCCCGCTGGGGAAAGGGATCTGTAGATACCGTCTCTCCCGTCAAACACCAGGCGCAAGACCCGTGGAAGCGGCTTCCAGCCGCGAGCCGACAGCAATGCGTTCGCAGACAAGCGGACCACCGCGCCAACCGACAGGCGTTGAGGCCAGGTTCTCAACCTCGGCGCGGGGTTCTCGCAGCTGAAAGCCGCTTCCACAGGCGAGCCGACGGCGGTGCGCTTGCAGTAGCCCCATAGATACGCACCGCATACCCCGCGCAAGGCTCGAAGACCGACGCAACGGCGCGCAATGCGCACCGAGATTGGCGCCCACGCATCTGGTGACGCAGCTCTGGCTGCGTCACCTGCGCGAGGAAGCTCTGCTTCCTGAGACATTCCCAGGCGGAGCGGTGCGCAATGCGCACCCTACGATACTACCCGCTGGTGAGGGGGCCGGAGACTACACCTTGAACTGTCCCACCTGCTGCTGCTGCTCGGCGGCGAGCTGGGCGAGTTCGCGCGCGGCGGCGCTGATCTGGGTCGAGCCCTCGGCGATGCCCTCGATTTCCTGGGCGCTGCTGATGAGGTTGCGATCTACCTCGTGGGCCACCGCCGCCTGCTCCTCGGTGGCGCTGGCAATCTGGTGGTTCATGTCGCGCATGGTGGTGACCGAGCGCGTGATGCTCTCCAGCGACTGACCGGCCTCGCCCGCGAGCTTGGCGCTTTGCTGCGCCTGCTGGCGCCCCGCATCCATGGCCGACACGGCCGCGCCCGCGCCTGATTGCAGGCGCTCGATCATGGCGTGAATCTCCTTGGTGGATGCCTGGGTGCGCGAGGCCAGGGTGCGCACCTCGTCGGCCACCACGGCGAAACCGCGCCCCTGCTCGCCCGCGCGCGCGGCCTCGATGGCGGCGTTGAGCGCGAGCAGGTTGGTCTGCTCGGCGATGGCGCGAATCACATCGAGCACCTTGCCAATCTCGAACGAATCATCGGAGAGGCGCGCCACGGTTTCGGCGGCCTCCTCGGCCTGGCGGGCTTGAGCCTGAATGGAGGCGATGGCGCGCTCGACCACCTCGCGCCCGCTGCTCGCCTCGCCATCGGCCTGCTGCGCCGCCTCGGCGGCAGCGGCCGCATTGCGGGCCATGTCGGCCACGGTGGCGCTCATCTCGTTCATGGAGGTGGCCACCTGTTCGGTCTCGACCTGCTGGCGGCGCACCTGCTCGCTGGTCTCGGC
>JAFGTZ010000256.1 GCA_016938795.1 Chromatiaceae bacterium
CGATTCGGCAGGCTGTTATATACCCATGACACATCGTTTTTCGGTTTTCCTCATGCACTCCGGGCTGGGTGATGGCCGCAGGGGACGGAAGTGAATCCTTCCCTGGAGGCTTGACAGCGGCATCCCTGCCGCTGACACCCCCGCGGCCATCCCCAGCCCTCAGCGAAAAATTCATGTGTGATTGGTATACCAATCACACATCAGTTTTTGGTTTTCCCCGACCGCTCCGGGCTGGGTGATGGCCACGGGGGACGGAAGTGAATCCCTCCCTGGAGGCTTGGCGAGGGCATCCCTGCCGTCGACACCCCCGCGTCCATCCCCCAGCCCTCACCGTAAAATCCATCTGTGATGGTTATCTTTGACTGGAGCCCCTTGTCGTGAATCAACAACCCTCGCATCCCGATCACGCACCCGACAGCGCCTCCCCGCAGGCAGCCGCCTCGGGTGATGCCTTGCAGATCAAGGTTCCCTTGCCCGACACCTCGGCGGTCTCTCCGCCCGATGAGGCCGAGATTCGCCGCGCCCTGGAGGAACTCAATCTCGGCGATGCCCAGTCGATCCTCTTCTTCGGCGCCAAGGCGCAGCAGCAGCTCACCGAGGTCTCGGAGCAGATGCTTGAGGGGGTGCGCGCCAAGGACGTGGGTCCGGCGGGCGAGGCGCTCGGCGACATGGTCGGCGTGCTGAAGTCCTTCAACGCCGTGGAACTCGATCCCAACCGCAAGAGCGGCCTGCTCGCTCGGCTGATCGGCGGCGCGCGTCCGCTGGAGCGTTTTCTGCGCGACTATGAAAAGGTGCGCGACCAGATCGACGCCATCTCGCTGCGGCTCGAACAGCACAAGACCCAACTGCTCACCGACGTGACCGCGCTTGACCGCCTCTATGCCGCGACGCTCGATTATTTCCGGCTGCTTGAGCGCTATATCGCCGCCGGCGAGCACAAGCTGGCCGAACTCGATGAGCGCAGCATTCCGGCGCTGGTCGTTCGGGTGGAGCAGGGCGGCGACATGGTCGATGCCCAGCGCCTGCGCGATCTGCGCACCGCGCGCGACGATCTGGAGCGGCGCGTGCATGACCTCAAGCTTACCCGTCAGGTGGCCATGCAGGGGCTGCCGAGCATCCGGCTGGTGCAGGAGAACGACAAGGGACTCATCAACAAGATCGGCTCCACCCTGGTGAACACCGTGCCGCTGTGGCGTCAGCAGCTTGCCCAGGCGCTCACCATTCATCGCTCATCGGAGGCCGCCGAGAGCCTGCGCGCGGCCACCGATCTGACCAACCAGCTTCTGCAGGCCAATGCCGAGAATCTGCGCGAGGCCAACGCCGAGGCGCGCCGCCAGATCGAGCGCGGCGTCTTCGACATCGAGGTGGTGAAACAGGCCAACCAGACCCTGATCGCGACCATCGAGGAAAGCCTCGCCATTGCCGACGAGGGCCGCCGTGCGCGCGCCGCCGCCAGCGAGGAACTCGGACGCCTGGAGCAGGATCTGCACCGTGCACTGAGCGCCGCCCGCGCCCCTGTCCGCCGCGCCTGAGC
>JAFGTZ010000257.1 GCA_016938795.1 Chromatiaceae bacterium
CCACTGACCACTGACCACTGACCACTGACCACTGACCACTGACCACTAATTATCCTTGTCCACCTGGAGCACGGCAAGGAAGGCCTCCTGCGGAATCTCCACCTTGCCAACCTGCTTCATGCGCCGTTTGCCGGCCTTCTGTTTTTCGAGGAGCTTGCGCTTGCGGGTCACGTCGCCACCATAGCATTTGGCCGTGACATTCTTGCGCAGCGCCTTGACCGTGGTGCGGGCGATGATCTTGGTGCCGATGGCGGCCTGGATGGCGACCTCGAACATCTGGCGCGGGATAAGCTCCTTCATGCGCTCGGTGACATCGCGCCCGCGCGTCTGCGCCATGGCCCGATGCACGATGAAGGAGAGCGAATCGACCTTGTCGCCATTGATGAGCACATCGAGCTTGACCAGATCGGCAGCCTGGAAACGCTTGAACTCGTACTCGAAGGAGGCAAAACCGCGACTGACCGACTTCAGCCGGTCGAAGAAATCGAGCACCACCTCGCTCAACGGCAGCTCGTAGGTGGCCTGCACCTGGCCGCCGAGATATTGCAGATGGCGCTGTACGCCGCGCTTCTCAATACAGAGCGTCATGACCGCGCCGAGATAGTCCTGGGGCACCAGGATATGGGCCTCGATGATGGGTTCGCGAATCTGCTCGATGCGGCTCGGATCGGGCAGGTTGGCCGGATTGTCGATCTTGATGACCTCGCCGTCGCGCAGCTGCACCTCATAGACTACGGTGGGCGCTGTGGTGATGAGGTCGAGATTGTACTCACGCTCCAGCCGTTCCTGGATAATCTCCATGTGGAGCATGCCAAGAAAACCGCAGCGAAAGCCAAAGCCGAGCGCCTGCGACACCTCGGGCTCGTAGTAGAGCGCGGCGTCGTTCAGACGCAACTTGCCGAGCGCCTCGCGCAGATCCTCATAGTCGTCGGTCACCACCGTGTAGAGTCCGGCAAAGACGCGCGGGCGGACCTCCTTGAAGCCCGGCAGTTTCTCGCCAGGGTGCTCGGGATGGGTGATGGTGTCGCCCACAGGCGCACCGTCGATTTCCTTGATGCCGGCGATCAGATAGCCCACCTCGCCCGCGCTCAGCACCTCGCGCTCGGTCTTCTTGGGGGTGAAGACGCCGACGTTATCGGCCTGATGGGTGCGCCCGGTCGAGAGAATCTTGATCTTGTCGCGGCGGCGAATCTCGCCATTCATGACACGCACCAGCGAGACCACGCCGACATAGGGATCGAACCAGGAGTCGATGATGAGCGCCTGAAGGGGGGCGGCGCGATCTCCGCTCGGTGGCGGAATGCGCGCCACCAGGGTTTCGAGCAGCTCGGGAATGCCCTCCCCGGTCTTGGCGCTCACGCGCAGCGCATCCTCGGCCTCCAGACCGATGATTTCCTCGATCTCCTTGATCACGCGCTCGGGCTCGGCCGAGGGCAGGTCGATCTTGTTGAGCACCGGCAGCACCTCAAGCCCCTGCTCGATGGCCGTGTAGCAGTTGGCCACGCTCTGCGCCTCGACCCCCTGGGCGGCATCCACCACCAAAAGCGCGCCCTCGCAGGCCGCGAGCGAGCGCGAGACCTCGTAGGAAAAGTCCACATGGCCCGGGGTGTCGATAAAGTTGAGCTGGTAGGTCTGGCCGTCGCGCGCCTGATAATCGAGCGTCACGCTCTGGGCCTTAATGGTGATGCCGCGCTCACGCTCCAGATCCATGGAA
>JAFGTZ010000258.1 GCA_016938795.1 Chromatiaceae bacterium
GCCATCGTCACCGAGGATTATTCGCGCGCGCGGCGCTTTCTGCGCGAGGTCGATTCAAGCTCGGTCATGGTCAACGCCTCGACCCGTTTTGCCGACGGCTTCGAGTACGGACTGGGCGCCGAGATTGGCATCAGCACCGACAAGTTCCATGCGCGCGGCCCGGTGGGGCTGGAGGGGCTGACCTCGCAGAAGTTCATCGTGCTTGGCAACGGCGAGATTCGCACCTGAGCGTGAATCTCACGATCCCCGAGAGGACAGCCTGGGCGTCTTCTGCTAAGGTGCCGACACCATGATCGGCGTCTTCGGCGGAACCTTTGACCCCATCCATTTCGGCCATCTGCGCCCGGCGCTCGACTGCCTGGAGGCGCTGCGTCTTGAGGAGCTGCGCTTTGTGCCGCTCAATCAGGCGGTGCATCGCGCCCAGCCGAGCGCCCCGGCCGCGCTGCGCCTGGCCATGCTGGAGGCGGCCATCGCCGGGCAACCGGGCTTCGTGGCCGATCCCCGCGAGCTGGAGCGCTCGGGGCCGTCCTATTCCTACGACACACTGCTCTCGTTGCGCGCCGAGCTTGGCGCGCGCGTTGCGCTCTGTCTGCTGATCGGCGCCGACGCCTTTGCCGGTTTTCTGGCCTGGCATCGACCGCTCGACATTCTCGACTTGGCCCATCTGGTGGTGATGCAGCGCCCCGAGACGCCTTTACACCTGGATTCGGAGCTTGCGGCTCTTTCTCAAGACCGACGCGCATTGAATCGCGCCGATCTTGTTGCAGCCCCCGGGGGGCGCATTCTGTTTCAGCCCGTGACTCAGATAGCCGTTTCAGCGACATGCATTCGCCGTCTGCTTGCGCAGGGGCGTTCGGTGCGCTATCTGCTACCCGACGGGGTCTTGGATCTGATTCAGCAAAACGGACTCTATTGCGTGACGCATCCGCACCCTGAGTCGAATTATACAAATCACACACGGATTTTTCGGTGAGGGCTGGGGGATGGACGCGGGGGTGTCGATGGCAGGGATGCCGTCGCCAAGCCTCCAGGGATGGATTCACGGCGGCCCCCGTGGCCATCACCCAGCCCGGAACCTGTAAGGAAAACC
>JAFGTZ010000259.1 GCA_016938795.1 Chromatiaceae bacterium
ATGCGCTGGAAGCCGAACATGGAGTAGTAGATGTAGAAGGGGATCATGCTCTGGCCATGGTTGGCGTAGGCGGTGGCCGCCGCGATCCAGGACGACATGGCGCCCGCCTCATTGATGCCTTCCTGAAGAATCTGGCCCTTCTGATCCTCGCGATAGTACATCACCTGATCGGCATCGACCGGCTCGTAGAGCTGGCCTTGCGAGGCATAGATGCCAAGCTGGCGGAACATGCCCTCCATGCCGAAGGTGCGCGCCTCGTCGGGAACAATGGGGACAACATAGCGACCGAGGTTGGGGTCGCGCACCAGCAGGGTGAGCAGACGCACGAAGGCCATGGTGGTGGACATCTCCTTCTCGCCGCTGCCTTCGAGCAGGGATTTAAAGGCGTCGAGCGGCGGCGCCTCAAGCGGTGCGGCACGATCATCACGGGCCGGCAACGGGCCGCCAAGCTGAGCGCGGCGCGCGCGCAGATACTGCATCTCGGGGCTGTCGTCGGCAGGTTTGTAGAAGGGGGTGGCGCCGATCTGATCGTCCGACATGGGGATATTGAAGCGGTCGCGGAAGGCCTTGAGCGCCACCTCGCCCATTTTTTTCTGCGAGTGGGTGATGTTCATGCCTTCGCCCGCGACGCCCATGCCATAGCCCTTGACGGTCTTGGCCAGAATGACCGTGGGCTTGCCGCTGGCGCTCATGGCGGCGGCATAGGCGTTGAAGACCTTGATGGGATCGTGCCCGCCGCGATTGAGGCGCCAGATGTCCTCGTCGCTCATGTTGGCGACCATCTCGCGCAGTTCGGGATACTTGCCGAAGAAATGCTCGCGCGTGTAGGCGCCGCCCTTGGCCTTGTAGGCCTGGTAGTCGCCATCGACGCACTCCTCCATGCGCTTGAGCAGCAGGCCCTGGGGATCGCGCGCGAGCAGCGGATCCCAGTAGCGCCCCCAGATGACCTTGATGACGTTCCAGCCCGCGCCGCGGAACACGGCCTCCAGCTCCTGGATGATCTTGCCGTTGCCGCGCACAGGTCCATCGAGCCGCTGCAGATTGCAGTTGACCACGAAAATGAGGTTATCGAGACGCTCGCGCGCGGCCAGCGAGATGGCGCCGAGCGACTCGGGCTCGTCCATCTCGCCGTCGCCGAGAAAGGCCCAGACCTTGCGCCCGCGCGTGTCCACCAGATCGCGATGTTCCAGATAGCGCATGAAGCGCGCCTGATAGATGGCCATGAGGGGGCCGAGCCCCATGGAAACGGTGGGAAATTGCCAGAAATTGGGCATCAGCCAGGGGTGCGGATAGGAGGAGAGCCCGTCGCCATCGACCTCCTGGCGGAAGTTGTAGAGCTGTTCCTCGCTGATGCGTCCCTCAAGAAAGGCGCGCGCATAGATGCCGGGCGCCGAGTGCCCCTGAAAGAACACCAGATCGCCGCCATGCGTGTCGGTGCGCCCGTGCAGAAAATGGTTGTAGGCCACATCGAGCAGGGTGGCCGAGGAGGCGAAGCTCGCGATGTGTCCCCCAAGCTCGGAGGACAGCCGATTGGCCTGCACCACCATGGCCATGGCGTTCCAGCGCATGATGGAGCGGATGCGCCGCTCCAGCGCCAGGTCGCCCGGAAAGCGCTGCTCCTGATGCACCGGGATCGTGTTGAGATAGGCGGTGTTGGCGCTATAGGGCAGATAGGCGCCGGAGCGGCGCGCCTTATCAATAAGACGTTCGAGGAGATAATGAGCGCGCTCGACGCCCTCGCTTTCGAGCACCGCCTCAAGTGAGTCGAGCCACTCCTGGGTTTCCTGGGGATCGAGATCGGGCTTGCTAGTCATGTCACCTTCCGGATGCGGTTCTAAGCGCCCCTGCATTGGGCATAAAACCGCAATTATATCGAGATTGAAGGCTTATTTAATACTAAGAATTCGATTCGGCAATGCAAGCGCGCTTAGCTCAGGCTAATGCCTTGATCCCAATCGCATTCCGCTCCTTTCAATCAGCGCCTGGATGCGCCAGCGCGCCCGGCGTCTTCTTGAACCGGGCGCCTGGCAGGGTGGGGCGCGCTTGCTATTCGGGTGGCGGGTGCTCAGTCCTCGGCGCGCTGGTAGCTCTCAACCAAGCGTTTCTGGATGCTGGCCGGCACTGCGTCGTAGTGGCTCAGCTCAATGGCGTAGGTGCCTTCGCCACCGGTGAGGGCCTTGAGGCGCGACTCATAGCCATCGAGTTCGGCAAGCGGAACCTCGCCCTCGATGAGAATGCGCGCACGGCTTTTGGTCTCGGTCCCCAGGATGCGCCCGCGTCGCCCCGACAGATCGCCGCTCAGATCGCCCATGGCCGAGTCGGGGGCGGTGATGCGGATCTTCACAATAGGTTCCAGGATGACCGGACGGGCCTTGTCGATGGCGTCGATGAAGGCCTTGCGTCCCGCCGTGACGAAGGCGATATCCTTGGAGTCCACCGGGTGGTACTTGCCGTCATAGACCGTCACCCGCACATCCTGAAGCGGATAGCCAGCCACGGCGCCCTCGTCGAGCACCTGGCGCACGCCCTTTTCGATGGAAGGCAGGTAGTTGCCGGGGATGGCGCCGCCCACGATGGCATCGACGAAGGCGAAGCCGGCCCCGCGCTCCAGCGGCTCGATGCGCAGATAGACCTCGCCGAACTGGCCTGCGCCCCCCGTCTGTTTCTTGTGGCGATGATGGCCCTCGGCGGGGAGGCTGATGGTTTCGCGATAGGGAATGCTCGGCGGGCGGGTCTCAAGCTCGATGTGATACTGCTCGGCAAGACGGCGCAGCAGGATCTTCAGATGCAGCTCGCCGAGCCCTCGGATGACCGTCTCGTTGGCGGCTGCGTTGTGCTCGACATGAAAGCAGGGATCCTCGGCGCAGAGCTTGGCGAGCGCGTCGTTGAGCTTCTGCTCGTCGCCATGACGCTGCGTGTGAATGGCCTGCCCGAAGAGCGGAACCGGACATTCCATGCTGCTGAGATGGTAGTGGTCCTCGTCGTGCGAATCGTGCAGCACGGCATCGAAATGGATGTCCTCGACCCGTGAGACGGCCAGGATATCCCCCGGCACACCTTCGTCTACCTCGATCTGCTCGGCGCCATGCAGTCGGTAGAGATGGTTGACCTTGAAGGGCTTGCGCGCGTTGCCAATGAACAGCTGGCTTGCCGGCGTGATGCGTCCCTGATGAATACGGAAGATGCCGAGCTTGCCGCGATAGGGATCGTTGAGGATCTTGAAGACATGCGCCACCACATGGCGGGCGGGATCGGCGCTGACCTGCACGGGCGTGAGATTTGCCCCCTCACCCTTGAGGAAGGGGGGCGGATTGCCCTCGGCGGGGTTGGGCATGAGCCGCGCGAAGACGTTCAGCAGCTCGGGAATGCCAGCGCCGGTGCGCGCCGAGACAAAACAGATGGGGATCAGGTGCGCCTCGCGCAGTGCGGCCTCGAAGGGGTCGTGAAGCTGCTCGGGGCGCAGTTCCTGGCCCTGCTCCAGATAGCGTTCCATGAGCGCTTCATCGAGCTCGACCACCTGATCGACGATCTGGCCATGAGCCGACTCGACCGAGGAGAAATCGGTGGTCTCGCCGCCAGGCTGAAAGAAGCAATCGACCACCCGAGCCCCGCCATCCGCCGGCAGGTTGACCGGCAGGCACTCGGGGCCGAAGGTTTCGCGTAGCTGCTCGGTGAGCATCGCCAGATCGACATCGGGGGCGTCGATCTGGTTAATGACGATGAGACGGCAGAGATGGCGGTTGTCGATCGCCTTCATGAGGCGCGTGGTCAGGGGTTCGATGCCGGACTGGGCATGGATGACCAGGGCGGCGGTTTCCACGGCGGGCAGCACCGAAAGGGTGCGACCGAGAAAATCGGCGCCTCCGGGTGTGTCGATGAGATTGATGTGTGTGCCGGACGTGGTCAGGCTGGTGATGGCGACGTCGAGCGAGTGGCCCAGTTCTTTTTCAAGAGGGTCGAAGTCGCAGACGGTCGAGCCATTGGCGACGCTGCCGGGCGCGGGAATGGTTCCGGTGGCGGCCAGCAGGGTCTCGATGAGGGTGGTTTTTCCGCTGCCGGCGTGACCGACCAGTGCAATGTTGCGGACATCCTCGGCGTGATAGTCAGACATGGGCGATCCTGTCGTGGGTCGTGGTCAGGGGTGCGGCCCGAATGGGCTGCGTCAAGGCGTTTCCACGTTCAGACAGTATATCCAAGCCGCCGCGTACTCCAGCCACGCGCGCTAATTTCAGCGGTGAGGCTGTCGTAGATCAAGGGGAAGGGTCGGCGGGCGGCGCCGCGCGAAGAACCAAAAAAAAGGCGGCCAGATGGCCGCCGAAGGACGCACAGCTCGGTGAGGCGGCGGGAGCAAGGCTCCCGTGCGCGCAATTCGCTGATTACAGCAATCGGCCCATGGCGCGGTCGAGGACCGCTGTCTCATCGGGCGAGCGCTATACTTGAATCTCTTGAAGCCAAGCTTAGCACAAGGTTGGAGGGGAAAAATGGCGCTAGTTCTCAGTTCTGATGCATTCCAGGATGGCGGCCCCATGCCCAGACACCTGACCTGCGAGGGCGAGGATCTGTCGCCGCCCTTGGCGTGGAGTGGTCTGCCCGAGGGAACCCAAAGCCTGGTGCTCATCGTCGATGACCCGGATGCGCCCGATCCCAAGGCGCCGCGTATGGTGTGGGACCACTGGGTGCTCTTCAACCTGCCGCCCCAGTGCGAGCGCTTGGAGGAGGGCGCAGCCAATCGTGGTCTGCTGCCGCCAGGCACCCGCGAGGGGCTCAACAGTTGGGGACGCACCGGCTACGGTGGCCCCTGTCCGCCTATCGGGCGCCATCGCTATTTCCATCGGCTCTATGCACTCGACACCTGCTTGCCCGAGGAGCTGGGGGTTCCCACCAAGGATCACCTGTTGCTCGCGATGGAGGAGCATATCCTCGCCCATACCGAACTGGTGGGAACCTTTGAGAAAGACTCCGCCGGGCCCTGCTAGGGCAGACGCTGGTCGATGGTCAGGGTGATGGGCTCCTGGGTGGAGGATGGCAGAGGCCCGATCTGACCCTCAAGATCGCCCGGCTGGGCGGCGGTCTGACCGCTTTTCGAGACGCGGGCGATCAGCATGACTTCCGGGAAGGCCGAGAGACTGAGCCCAGGGTTCATGGCCAGACTGTCATCGAGCCGGACCCGCGCCGGGAGTTCGCTCGCCGTCAGTCGAACCACTGCGAGCGGCATGGGCGGCCCGGCGGCGGCGCGGGCGAAGACGAAGAGGCTGTCGCCCGGCTGGATCTCCTCGGCAAGCGCCGGGTCAAGTTGTACCAGCACATCGAGTCCAGAGGCCGCAGCGATAGCCGTCTCGGGTGGGGTTGCAGCGGCATTCTCGGGAGCCTCCGCGACCACGGTTCCTGATTGGTGCGTAGTGGGTGGTGCAGCGGAGCTGGAGGCGGGTGGCGCAGCGGCCTCTGTGCTTGCGGATGCCGGCATGTCGAGCCGCTGGCGGGCATCGGCAACCATGCCGCGCAGCTCAGCCGCTTCCGGCGCGTTCGGATCAAGCTCGTCGAGGATGCCCTGCCAGGCGCTGGCAGCGGTGCCGAAGTCGCCCTGACGGTAGGCGAGCAGCCCGTTCAGCCAGCGTGCGTTGGGATTGGTCGCATCCTGCTTGAGCGCCTGCTCGATCAGCGCCTGGGGCTGTTCGGCGCTGTCCGTCGCCCGCTGTCCGGTCGCCAGTTGCGCCTCTGCGTAGGCCAGCATGGCATCGAGCCGTTCGGGATCGAGTCGATGGGCCTTGTGCAGGGCCTCCTGGCCTTTCAGCGGTTGCTCCAGGGCGAAGTAGGTGCGCCCGATCATCAGCCAGCCTTCAATGTCCTCGGGATTTTGCCGCAGACGTTCCTCCAGCCGCTCGACCAGAACCTCCATGGGCGGAAGCTCCTCGGTGCTGCTGGCCTGGGCCGGGCGGGCGGCAGTGGGTGGCAAGATGGCCGACTGTTCGCCGAGTTGCAGATAGAGCTGCACGCTGAGCAGGGGCACCAGGGCGGCCAGCACGGCGGCCAGCGTCCAGCGACCGAGCGCCGAGCCGGCGTATTCGCGCCGGGTCTCGCTGCCGTCGATGTCGTGTAGCAAGTCGCGCTCAAGATCGCGTCGCGCGGCGGCGTATTGATCCTGATCCAGAAAGCCGCCCGCGAGATCGGCATCGAGTTCGCCAAGACGCTGGCGGAAGACCTCCAGATTGAGGGCATCCTGTTCGACGGGCGCGCGCTCTTCCTGGGCGCGCAGCAGCGGCACCACAACGAACAGCAGTGCCAGGGCCACCAGGCCCGAGGCGAGAATCCAGAAGATGATCATGAGTCACTCGACTCCCGTGGAGCGCCCTGGCCGGCGAGCAGTTGCTGGAGGCGGGCGCGTTCGGCCTCGTTCAGCTCGGTCTCAGGTTCGGCCTGGCGGCGTTGCAGGGTGCGAAAGAGCACAAAGCCGCCCGCCGCCACAAAGAGAAAGGGACCGAACCAGAGCAGCAGGGTTGAGGCCTTGAGGGGCGGATCGTAGAGCACGAAATCGCCATAGCGCGAGACCAGAAAATCCACCACCTCGTCGCGGCTGCGGCCTTCCTGCATCAGGCGATAGATTTCCTCGCGCAGATCCTGGGCCACCTCGGCCTGGGAGGCGGCGAGCGATTCGTTCTGACACACCAGACAGCGCAGCTCGCCGATGAGATCGTGAAACTCGTCGAAGCGCGCCGGATCCTCGAAGCTGAATTCCTCCAGCGTATAGGCCTCGGCGTTGCCCATCGCCAACAAGGCGGCCAGCGCAAGCCCGCAGGTCTTGATGTGTAATGATTTTTGCAATAAGTGGCGCATCGCTTTAGCTCCCTGACTGATAACGCTCGACTAGGGGGCGCAGATCGCGCTCCCAGACCTCGGGCGTCACGGGACCAATGTGCTTATGGCGGATAATGCCCTCGGCATCGACGACAAAGGTCTCGGGCGCGCCATAGATACCCCAGTCGATACCGGCCCGATTGTCCGGATCGAAGAGCGACAGGCTGTAGGGGTCGCCGTACTGGCGCAGCATTAAAAGACCTGCCTCGCGCGAGTCCTTCCAGTTGTAGCCGATGATCTGGACGCCACTCTGGCGCGCGATGCGCATGAGTTCGCCGTGTTCCTGGCGGCAGGAGGGGCACCAGGAGGCCCAGACGTTGACCAGCGACACCTTGCCGAGCAGCACCGAGCGATCGAGCATCTGGCCCGGCTCCTTGAGCGATTCGAGCTGGAACTCGGGCGCCGGCTTGCCGACCAGGGGCGAGGGCACCTTGCGCGGGTCGAGTTGCAGACCATAGAAGAGCAAGGCCGCCAGAACGAGAAAGATGCCCAGCGGAATGAGGGCGCGGGCGACGGATTTATTCATAGTGGACAGATCTCTTCGGACAAGATCGTAAACACAAGCGGCGCGGCCCTCCCCAGCAAGGGGCGAGGGCCTTCGCCACATCCTTTAGGCCGGAGCACGCGCCGCAGCGCGCGTGCTCACGCGATAACGCCGGTCGGTGACGGCGAGCAGTCCGCCGAGCGACATCAGGATGGTGCCCAGCCAGATCCAGCGCACATAGGGCTTGTAGTAGAGCCGCATCGACCAGTCGCCCTCAGTGCCAATGGGTTCGCCAAGCGAGACATAGACATCGCGCAGCAGACCCGCGTCGATGGCCGCCTCGGTCATGGGCATGGAGCTGGAGAGATATTTACGCTTCTCGGGGTAGAGTTCAGCGATCGCTCGCTCGTCTTCATAGAGCGTGAAGTGACCACGCTGGGCCAGATAATTCGGCCCCGAGACGGACGTGACCCCATGGAACTGGAAATGGTAGCCCTCGGTTTCATAGCGCTCGCCGGGTGACATGCGCACATCGGTTTCGGAGCCGTGATTGGAAACCAGGGTCACGCCCACCACAAAGACCGCCAGCCCCAGATGGGCCAGCCACATGCCGTAATAGCCACGGCTGGCGGGGCTGAAGTCGCGCCGCAGCGCGAGCAGACCGCCCTTGTGACGCAGCCGCTCGAAGAGGCTGGCAAGATGCGTCAAAACCAGCCAGGCGGTCAGGGCCAGCCCCACGGCCACGGCCATCAGGGTGTCGGAATAGAAGGGCAGGGCCAGCACGCCCAGGCTGAGCAGCATCACCCACCAGAGACGGCGCAGCAGATGCAGCGCCTCGTCATGCTTCCAGCGCAGCAGCGGCCCCATGCCGGTGGCCAGGATGAGCGCGGGCGAGAGCGCCACGAACATCTTGTTGAACCAGGGGAAACCCACCGAGATCTTGCCCCAGCCCGCCGCCTCGTAGATCAGCGGGGCCAGGGTGCCGAAGAGCACCACCACGGTGAGGGTGGTCAGCAGCAGGTTGTTGACCAGCAGCGAGGTCTCGCGCGAGAGCAGATCGAAGCGCCCGCCGCCCGCGATGCTCGGGGCACGCCAGGCATAGAGCGCGAGCGAGCCGCCGATGACCACGCAGAGAAAGAGCAGGATGTAGGCGCCGCGCGTCGGGTCGGTGGCGAAGGCATGCACCGAGGTGAGCACGCCCGAGCGCACCAGGAAGGTGCCGAGCAGCGACAGCGAGAAGGCCGAGATGGCGAGCAGCACGGTCCAGCTCTTGAAGGCGGCGCGTTTTTCGGTCACCGCCAGCGAGTGCATGAGCGCCGTGCCCACCAGCCAGGGCATGAAGGAGGC
This sequence comes from Chromatiaceae bacterium, assembly GCA_016938795.1. Taxonomy (GTDB): domain Bacteria; phylum Pseudomonadota; class Gammaproteobacteria; order Chromatiales; family Chromatiaceae; genus Marichromatium. The sequence continues at coordinate 8,684 of JAFGTZ010000259.1, forward strand.
GTTCTCGACCGGATCCCAGAACCACCAGCCGCCCCAGCCAAGCTCGTAGTAGGACCACCA
>JAFGTZ010000260.1 GCA_016938795.1 Chromatiaceae bacterium
ACGATGAATGAAGTCGGCGGCCAGCTCCTTGCCCGAACCGGTCTCGCCGTGCAGCAGCACCGCTGCCTCGGTGGCGGCGGCCTGGGCAAGTTCGCGCAGCAGGCGGCGCATGGGCTCGGAACGCCCGCGCATGACCGGGGCATCGGGGGCGTGCGCGCCGGCGTCGAGCAGCCGCAGCGATTCGCCGAGATAGATGCGCCCGCTCTCGTCGAGCAGCGGAAAGCCCTGAATATGCACCAGATGGGGCGCGCCCCCGGCATCGATCAGGGGGCGTGTCTCGACATAGGGTTCAAGGTCGCGAAAGAAGCGGCGGTGACGGCACTCGGGCGGCGTCTCGCCATCGAGCCGGCAGCAGGGCGCGCCCGCGAGCGCCTCGGGGCTGAAGCCGAAGGCGCGCTCGAGCGCCGCATTGGCCGCGTGGATACGCCCCTCGGCAGCGAGGATGAGAAAGGGCTGACGCTGGGCGGCGAGCAGGCGATCAAGGGTCGTCATCGGCGAGGCGCGCACGATGCGGGGCTGGGGTGGGAGGGAGGCCACATGCGGTCAGTCTCACTGAAGCGGTGCGAGGAAGGGCCAAGGGGCAAAGCGACAGGATGCGCGAGCCCGAGGGCAGAAGTCCAGAGGGCGCGCACGCGCGCGCTGCCTGGGGTCGCCTGCATTCCAACTCCCAGAGGTCTCGCCATGTCAGCCACCGATCTTGTGACGCCCTATCGGGAATTTTTCCAGATCATCGTCGCCGACTCCGAGCCGCTCCTCAAACGCGCCTTTCGGCTGCGCTATCAGGTGTATTGCGAGGAGCTGGGCTGGGAGGATCCGGGCGCGCACAACGACCATGAGGAGCGCGATGTCTTCGATGCGGCCTCCATTCATTGTCTCTTGGTGCACCGGCCCTCCGGGCTCGACGCCGGCACGGTGCGTCTGGTGCGCACCTGGCCCGGCGGCCCTGAGCCCTGCCTGCCGCTGCTTATGCACTATGACCCCGCTGGTTTTCTGGCAGGTTGTCATCCCGCGCGCAAGACGCGCGGCACCTTCGGCGAGATTTCACGTCTGGCCCTGCACGAACGTTTCCGCCGTCGCGCGGGCGAGCGCGAGACCCCCGAAGGGCATGGCGTCAACCTTTTTCAGTGGGGTCAGGATGAACGTCGGCGCTTTCCGCACATGGCCCTGGGGCTCTATCTGGCGGCGGCCAGCATTGGGCTTGCGGAGGGCATGGAAGGCGTGTACGCCATGATGGAGCCGCGTCTGGCGCGCCATCTGCATTTTGGCGGCATCTATTTCGAGCAGATTGGCGCGGCGGTGGAGTTTCGCGGCCAGCGCGCGCCCTTTTACATCACGCGCGCGGCCCTGTTCGAGCGCCTGCCGCCGCCGCTGTTCGATCTGCTCGCGGCCATTGCCGAGGATCTGGGGCTCAGCCTCACTGAAAAAGCCCCTCTGCCCGCTGGGGAGAGGGAGCAAAGCCCTCCCCATTGAGGGATAGGACGAACAGTCAGATAACACGCCCAGCCGGCGAGGAGGATTGCATGCCAAAGCCCGATGCCCTGCGCGCGGCGCGCGAGCGCTGGCGCGCCCTGCTCGGCGAGCACGGGGTGCTCGATGCCGAGGCGGCCCAGGCGGACTATGGGGCCGACACCCTGGGCGTGGAGCGCGCCATTGGCGGGGCATTGCGCCTGCGCGAGGCCGCTCAGGTGGCCCCTGTGGTGCGCATCGCCGCCGAGTTTGGGGTGGCGCTCCATCCCATCAGCACCGGGCGCAACTGGGGCTATGGCAGCGCGCTGCCGGTGTGCGCGTACGCCGTCATCCTCGATCTGAGCGGGCTTCAGCGCATTCTCGACTTCGACGCCGAACTCGGCGTGGTCACCCTGGAGCCTGGCGTCACCCAGGCCATGCTGGCCGATTTTCTCGACCGCGAGCGCCATCCTTTTCTGGTGCCGGTCACGGGCGCGGGGCCCCAGTGCAGCCTCATCGGCAACGCCCTGGAGCGCGGTTATGGCATCACGCCCCAGGCCGATCATGTCGGGGCGCTCACCGACCTGGAGGCGGTGCTCGCCGACGGCTCGCGCTATCGCACCGCGTTGCGCGAGGCGGGCGGCGAGGATCTGGCGCGGCTCCATCGCTGGGGCATCGGTCCCTATTCGACCGGGCTTTTCACCCAAAGCGGGCTTGGCATCGTCACCCGCGCGAGCCTGCTCCTGGCGCGACGTCCCGAGCGCATCGAGGCGCTGTTCTTCGGGCTGCGCGAGGAGCGCCTGCTGGAGCCGGCGGTGGAGCGTCTGCGCGGGCTTCTGCAGCGTCTGCCGGGACTGCTCGGCGGGGTGAATCTCATGAACCGGCGGCGGGTGCTGGCCATGACCGCGCCGCACCCGAGCGCGGGTCTGAATGCCCAGGGGCTCATGCCCGAGCGACTGCTGGCCGAGCTTGGGCGTCAGTATCAGGTTGCGCCCTGGACCGGATTTGCCACCCTCTATGGCTCGCGCGCCCTGGTGCGCGCCGCGCACGGCGAGATTCGCCAGGCCCTGCGCGGGCTCGCTTCGCGGCTGGTGTTTCTGGCCCCAGAGCGTGCCACGACGCTCGCGCAGCTCGCGCGCGTCCTGCCGGGCGGCGGCGGGCGGCGGCTGGCCACCACCCTGGGCACGCTCGCGCGCTCGCTGGAGCTGGTCGCTGGGCGTCCGAACGAGACCGCGCTGGCGCTCTGCTACTGGGGACATGGGCGCGCGCCGCAGGGGCCCGGGCTCGATCCTGCACGCGACGGCTGCGGTCTGCGCTGGTACTCGCCCCTGGTGCCCATGCGTCCGGCTCAGGTGCGCGCCTATGTGGACATGGTCGAGCGGGTGGCAAGCGCGCACGGCATCGAGCCGCTGATCACCCTGACCTCGCTTGGCGAGCGCCTCTTCGACAGCACGGTGCCGCTGCTCTTTCAGCTCGATCAGCCCGAGGCGTGCGCGGCGGCGGCGCGCTGCCAGACCGAGCTGGTGGCCGCCGGGCGCGAACTGGGCTGTTTTCCCTATCGGGTCGGCATCGACGGCATGGCCGATCTGCTCGCGCGCCAGCAGGACGCGCGCCGCTTTCAGGCGCGGCTGCGCGCGGCCTTCGACCCTCAAGGCATCCTGGCGCCGGGGCGTTATGCCGATCAGCCCATCACGGGGAGCGCTGAGCCATGAAACGCCGTCAGCTCTTTGAGCTGGAGGACCAGCCCTGGCTGCCGGGCGCGATTCGCAACGGCATCACGGATTTTTTACAGTTCGCCGCCACCCGCGCCGGGCTCTATCGCGCCATCCTGCCGCGGCTGGAGCGCTGCATCGAGACAGCTGGCGTCGCGCGCATCCTGGATCTCTGCGCCGGGGCGGGCGGGCCCTGGTCGGATCTGGCCCCAAGGCTTGCCCCGGTGCGCGAGGGCCGGCTGCGTATCTGTCTCAGCGACCGCTATCCCAACCGCGCGGCCTGGGCGCGCGCGCTGGCGGCGGGCGGCGGGCGCATCGAACTGCATCCCGATCCGGTGGACGCCATGGCGGTGCCCGAGGGGCTCGACGGGCTGCGCACCCTGTTTTCGGCCTTTCACCATTTCGCGCCCGCCGAGGCGCGCGCCATCCTCGCTGACGCGGTCCGCGCGGGGCAGGGCATCCTCATCGTCGAGAGCACCCAGCGCCATCCGCTGGTGCTGCTGTATATGTGTCTGACACCCCTGCTGGTGCTGCTCGCCACCCCCTTGATGCGCCCGCTGAGCCTGGCTCGGCTGTTCTGGACCTATGTCGTGCCGGCCATTCCGCTCGCGGTCTGCTTCGACGGATGGGTCTCGACGCTGCGCACCTACAGCCCCGAGGAGCTTTTGGCGCTGGCCGAGGGGCTGGATGAGGACTTGGGCGAGGGGCGTTATCGCTGGGAGGCCGGCATCGCACCCTTTGGGCCGCTGCCGGTGGGGCTGACCTATCTGATTGGCTGTCCCGAGCCGATGGGGGCGGGGCACTGAGCCGGCGACTGTCGGGAGACTTTACAG
>JAFGTZ010000006.1 GCA_016938795.1 Chromatiaceae bacterium
GCAGGGTGAGCAGATTCCAGCGCTCGGCCAAGGCGTCCAAATTGGTGCTGTACGCCCTGACTTGGGGCATATGCGGCATCAGGAATCTTAGGTCGGCTGCTTCCGGGCGCGCCTTGTGCTCAGCGGAATGAGGCATGAAAATCAACTCCTTAGACTGAAATCGCGGCACTGTTAGAGAGCAAAGCCCGGCCAGACGCTCGTAGGGTTCCGAGGCGGTTGCCGGATAAACACAGTAATCCTGCAAGTTTTATTCCCTACAGAAGACCCGCCAAAAATCCTGCTCGACAGCCAGCCCGGCGCATCAGGTCGCACACGCAATATATAAGCTTTGATAAAACACAAAGACACAACATCTAGTCTTTTCAGCTTGGAACCTGGACGCCTTGACACTACACTCATCCGCACCCCGGTGAACTGGCCCGGGGCCGTCCATCCATCCTCTCCACCCACTGACCCACCGAGCCGCTCATCATGCTGAACTGGGACGATCCACTCGCCACCCTCGCGCCCTCCTCCTCGCGCCCCGCGCCCGAGACGCCCAAGGTTGAAACAACCGCCCCGCGCCCCGCGCCCCAGGGCGCCGCGCCGCGTCCAGGTCAGGGCCTGCTCGACAACGCCACCCTCATGAGCAGCGCAGGCGCCGCGCCCGTGGTCTGCCCCGATCCACTGGGCGCCAGCGCACAGATCCAGGCGCGGTTGGCCATCGACGAGCCGCCCTTGGACGCTGACGGCGGCGCCACCGGCCTGGAGTCCATCGCGCTCGGCGCCGGGCGCATTCAGGTCGATGACAAGCGCATCATTAACTGTCGCGCTGATCTCAATCAGCTGGTGCCCTTCAAGTACGACTGGGCCTGGCAAAAGTATCTCGACGCCTGCGCCAACCACTGGATGCCGCAGGAAATCAGCATGAACGCCGATCTGGCGCTGTGGAAAAATCCCCAGGGACTCACCGAGGACGAGCGCACCATCATCAAGCGCAATCTCGGCTTCTTCTCCACCGCCGATTCGCTGGTGGCCAATAATCTGGTGCTCGCGGTCTATCGCCACATCACCAATCCCGAGTGCCGCCAGTACCTGCTGCGTCAGGCGTTCGAGGAGGCGCTGCACACCCACGCCTATCAGTACGTCATCGAGAGTCTGGGGCTCGACGAGGGCGAGATTTTCAACATGTATCGCGAGGTGCCGGCGGTGGCGCGCAAGGCCGAATGGGCCCTGCCCTTCACCCAGTTTCTGGCCGATCCGCACTTTCGCACCGGCACGCCCGAGGCCGACCGGGCGCTGCTGCGCGAGCTGATCGCCTTCTATGTCATCTTCGAGGGACTCTTCTTCTACGTGGGCTTCGTGCAGGTGCTGAGCATGGGGCGGCGCAACAAGATGACCGGCACCGCCGAGCAGTTTCAGTACATCCTGCGCGATGAATCCATGCACATGAACTTTGGCATCGACGTCATCAACCAGATCAAGATCGAGAATCCGCATCTCTGGACGCCCGAGCTGCGCGAGGAGCTCACCACCATGATTCGCGAGGCGGTCGAGCTGGAAACCCAGTACGCGCGCGACACCATGCCGCGCGGGGTGCTCGGGCTCAACGCCGCCATGTTCGAGGAGTATCTGCGCTTTATCGCCAACCGGCGCTGTGTCCAGATTGGCCTGCCCGAGCAGTACCCCGGCGCCACCAACCCCTTCCCCTGGATGTCCGAGGTGCTCGACCTCAAGAAAGAGAAGAACTTCTTCGAGACGCGCGTCACCGAATATCAAACCGGCGGCGCGCTCAACTGGGACTGAAGGCCGCTCACCCCGGAGGCGACCATGAGCCGCGAACGCGATCGACTGGTTGAGCACATCGCACAGGACTTTCTGGGCAATGCCTCCGCGCTTGGCGTGACCGGGCTCGAGCCGCGCATCGCCGAGGCCCTGCGCGCGGTGGCGCGCGAGGACTTTGTGCCTGCCGTCGAGCGCGAACTGGCCGATCTCGACAGCCCGCTGCCGATCGGCTCGGGCCAGACCATCTCGCAGCCCTTCATCGTGGCGCTCATGACGCAGTGGCTTGAGGTCGCGGCGGGTAATCGGGTGCTCGAACTGGGCACCGGCTCGGGCTATCAGGCAGCCATTCTGGATACGCTCGGGGTCGCGGTGGTCAGTCTGGAAATTCTCCCCGAGCTTGCCGAGCAGGCCGCCAAGCGGCTCGCCCGGCTGGGCTACAGGCGCGTTGCGGTCCATCCAGGCGATGCCTGGGGCGGCTGGCCTGACTCTGCCCCTTACGATGGCATTCTGGTCACCGCCGCCGCGCCCCGGGTTCCGGCCCCCTTGATCGAACAACTCAAACCGGGCGGACGGCTCGTCATTCCACTCGGCGCGCCCGATGTCATCCAGCGTCTGGTGCGCTTCAGACGCGATGATCGCGGCGCCCTGCACGCTGAGCGCGAACTGCCGGTGCGCTTCGTGCCAATCACCGGCCCCATGCGCGATTGAACATCCCGGCTACCCTTGCCGATCACCCCGCCCTGTGCGAGCTTGTGCGCGGGCTGCATGCTGTCGCGCGCGCGCGGCGTCATCGTCAGATCCTGCTGCTCGCGGGCCGCCCTGCCTGGTGCGAGGCCAGCGCCCGGGCGCTGAGCACCATGCTGACCGATTCCACGGCGGTCTGGCTGAGCGAGGCCGAGACCGCGCCCGGTCGCCATCCCTCGCGCGCCGCCGAGCAGCTGCTCGGCGGCGAGGTCGATCTGCTGATCCTCGACGCCCACGGCGGCTTTGACCCCGATGGTTTTGGGCTGGCCTGCGGGGCGCTGCGCGGTGGCGGGCTTCTGGTGCTGCTCACGCCGCCACTCGCACACTGGGCCGAGCGCCCCGATCCGCAGGCCGCGCGCATCGCCATCTGGCCCTACCAACCCGAGCAGCTCAGCAACCGCTTCATCGCCCGCCTCGCGCGGCTGCTCGATGCCTCGCCGGCTGTGATTAAGGTGCGGGAGGGCGCGCCCCTTACACCGCTGACGCCACCCGAGACCGTCGCGCCTACCTGCGCGCCACCACTCCATACAAACCCCGCCACGCCGGCCACGGCGGATCAGCAACGCGCCATCGCGGCCATTCTCGTCACGGCTGGCACGCGCGCGCGCCAGCCCCTGGTGATCAGCGCCCATCGCGGACGCGGCAAGAGCGCTGCGCTAGGGCTCGCCGCCGCCGAGCTGCTCGCGAGCGGGCAGGCTTGCTGCATTGTGGTGACCGCCCCGCGACGCAGCGCTGTCGGCGCGCTCTATGCCCATGCCCAGGCGCGGCTTGGCGAGGCCGCGCGTCTGGACGCCGAAGGTCTGCGCTGGGGCCAGTGTCAGATGCCCTTTCGCGCGCCCGAGGTTCTGCTTGGCGCCCCCGAACCCCACGCCGATCTGCTGCTGGTCGATGAGGCTGCCGCCATTCCGGCCCCGCTCCTTGAGCGTCTGCTGCGCAGCCACCCGCGTCTGGTCTTCGCCAGCACAGTGCATGGCTACGAGGGCACCGGGCGCGGCTTCGAGATCCGCTTTCGCGCCGCACTCGATCGCCTCGCCCCGGACTGGCGGGCGCTCAGCCTCGACACCCCCATCCGCTGGGCGGCGGGCGATCCGCTCGAAGCGCTCAGCTTTCGCGCCCTGCTGCTCGATGCCGCACCCGCCGATGCTGCGGCCTTCGCCGGCTTCGATGACGCGCGAATCGCGTACGAACGGCTCGACCGCGCGGCCCTGGCCGAGGACGAACCGCGCCTGCGCCAGCTCTTTGGGCTCTTGGTGCTCGCGCATTATCAAACGCGCCCCATGGATCTGCGCATGCTGCTCGATGGCCCAGGCGTGCGGCTCTATGTGGCGCGGTTCGGCGGCGCCGTGGCCGCCACCCTCATCGCCACCGAGGAAGGCGGCCTGGAGGATGCCGCGCTGCGCGCCGACATCTTCGCCGGTCGGCGCCGCCCGCGCGGCCATCTCTTGCCCCAAACGCTCTCGGCCCATGGCGGACTCGCCGAGGCGCCCGCCCGGCGTATGCTGCGCGTGGTGCGCATTGCCACCCATCCCGCCCTGACCTGGCGCGGACTGGGCCGGGCGCTGCTGCAACGCCTGGAGGCCGATGCCCGCCGCGAGGGGCTGGATCTGGTTGGCGCGAGCTTTGGCGCAGCTCCCGAGCTGATCGCCTTCTGGACGCGCTGCGGCTATGCGCCCGCACACCTCGGCACCAGCCGCAACGCCGCAAGCGGCGAGCCGGCCCTGGTGGTGCTGCGGGCGCTCAGCCCGGCAGGCGCGGACCTGCTCGCGCTGGCCGAGCGCCGACTGGCCGAACATCTGCCCGTGCTGCTCGCCGGCCCGCTGCGCACACTTGCACCCGAGAGCGCCCTGGCCGTGCTGAGCGCCCTGCCGCCCCAGCCCTGTCCTGAGCCGCTGACCCGCCAGGAATGGCTGGGCTTTGCCGAGGCCAGCCGCCCCTTCGAATCCAGCCTGCCCGCGCTCGCCCGGCTGGGCCGGGCGCGGCTCGCGCCAGCATTAAGCGCCGCGCGCATCAGGCCGGAGGATGGCGCGCTCTGGATCGCGGCCAGCCTGCAGTTCTGGTCCGTGGCGGCGCTGGTCGAACACGCCGGACTGAGCGGGCGTCAGACCCTGATCGAGCGCCTGCGCGCCATCGCGCGATCGCTCATTCCTGGTGATTGAGATTCCTCAATCGGCGAATTCGATAGGGGCCATTCACCCAAACGATTTCCAGCACTCAGCCCGGGGGAATAGACTTATCC
>JAFGTZ010000034.1 GCA_016938795.1 Chromatiaceae bacterium
GATTCCTGATGCCGCATATGCCCCAAGTCAGGGCGTACAGCACCAATTTGGACGCCTTGGCCGAGCGCTGGAATCTGCTCACCCTGCTTGGTCAGATGAGCAATATCGGCATGGACATGACTGAAACACGCGAGGGCTTTCAAAACCTGACCCGGGAGCTGCTGCATCATCTGGGCACCGAGCACCTCAAGAAAACCGTTGCCGAGTTGCAGGCCAAGGCCCAGGTGGCCGTCGATATCCTCATTCGCAATCTGTTTGAGCGCACTGCCGACGTGGGCTTTCTGGCCACCGATGACGACTTCCGCGACTTTATCGCTGCGCTGGAGCGCGCCGAGACGCAAGAAGCGGACACAGCTGCTGCATTGGCTGCCAGACAGGCGGCAATCAAGGGCCGATTTCGCGAATACGTCGCCAAGTATTCGGTCTACGACAACATCGTGCTGCTCAATCCCGCCGGACAGGTGCTCGCGCAGCTCGACGAGGACAACCCGGTCAGCCTCTCGCGCGACCCCCTGATCCGCGAGGCGATCGAGACCCGCCGCGACTATGTCGAGAGTTACCGCGCCTGCGACCTTGACCCGCGCCGCGAGCGCAGCCTGATCTACGCCTATCGCATCACCGAAAGCAACGCACCGAAATCGCGCGTGCTCGGCGTGCTCTGCCTGATGTTCCGTTTCGAGGATGAAATGGCCGGCGTCTTCAGAAATCTCATCGCGGCGGACAGTCCCGAGGTTCTGACATTGCTCGATCAGGAGGGCAGGGTCATTGCCAGCAGCGACCCTTACCACATCCCGCTTGGCGCACGGCTGCGCGCTGACCCAGGTATCGCCTACCGTATCGTCCGTTTTGGCGGGCGCGAATATCTGGCCGTTACCCGTGCGACCCAGGGCTATCAGGGCTATGCCGGTCCCGGTTGGTTTGGGCACATCATGGTTCCGCTGAGCGATGCCTTCGAGAAGGCCCTCGCGGGTGACACGGATCAGATCGACCGGCCGATGCTCGATGCCGTGATGCGTCGCTCGACGCTCTTCTCCGAGGCCCTGCGCCTGATTCCTCGCCAGGCCGACAAGATTCAGAAGGAACTGGACGTGACCGTCTGGAACGGTAATGTCCGCATCGCCAACACCAAGACAGGCGACAACAGCTTCTCCAAGACCCTGCTCGCCGAGATCAGCAAGACCGGGGCGCGAACCAAGGAGGTGTTCGAGGAGTCCATCGGTAACCTGAACCAGACCGTGGTGTCCTCGAACCTCGCCGATGTGCAGTTTCGCGCCGCGCTGGCGATCGACATCATGGATCGCAATCTCTACGAACGCGCCAACGACTGCCGCTGGTGGGCGTTGACGTCCTATTTTCGCAAACAGCTCGGCGAGGAGGGGCTGGGCGAGGAAGACCGCGCCACCTTGATGGCCATTCTCGGCTATATCAATAACCTCTATACGGTCTACACCAATCTCTTTCTGTATGACCGTCAGGGCACTATCGTTGCGGTTTCAAACCCGGAGTTTCAATCGGCCATTGGCACCCGGCTGAGCGAATCCTGGGTTGCCGACACCCTGGCCATCCGCGATTCGCAGTTCTACAGCGTCTCGCCCTTCGTGCGCACCTGGCTCTACGCTGATCGCCATACCTATATTTATGGGGCCGCAATCACGGCCATCGACAACCCGCAAGAGGTGATCGGCGGCATCGGCATCGTCTTCGATTCGGAACCTCAGTTCGCGGCCATGCTGCGCGACGCCCTGCCGAAAACCGAGCGCGGCGAGATTCGCGAGGGGTGCTTTGCAGTCTTTGCTGATCCCGAGCGGCGCGTGATCGCCTCGACAGAGGCCGAACTCGCACCAGGCGATGTGCTCGATCTGACCCCGGATTTCTTTGCGCTCGAACCTGGCGCCGGACTCTCAAGCATTGTCGAGTATCAGGGATCCTATTTCGTGGTTGGCGCGCGCGCCTCGCAGGGGTATCGCGAGTACAAGGGGGCCGCAGATCGCTATCGCAACGCCCTGATCGCACTGGTCTTTACGAAGATTGGCACCCTGGCCGAGGCGGAGTGCGCCTTGCTCGGAGCCGCAACAACAGAGCAGGCCCAGGAGACGCTAGAGGAGCCGCCGATCTATCCGAAACCCTCGGGTAATGAACCGACCACCGACATCTCCACCTTCCTCATCGGCGGGCGGCTCTTTGGGGTTGAATCGAGCAATGTCATCTGTTCGATCAACAACCAGGAGATCACCCCACTGGTGGTGGTGCGGGCCAATCCGGGCTTTATCGGCGTTTTTTCCTATGCCGGGCATATGGTCAGCGTCATTTCGCTGCACGACATGCTGGGACTCAAGCCGCATCCCTATAACCCGGAGCAGCACGGCATTCTGCTGGTCAAGGTCAAGCCGCGCGACGGCGTGCCCGAGGATAACAGCCTGCTTGGGATTGTCATCGACCGCATCATGGACAGCCCCGAAATCCCCAATCGCAGCATTGCCAGCTATAGCTCCGAGCTAGCCGGAAAACCGCTGCTCACCAAGGCCATCGTGCGTCCCGATATCGGCCATGAGCGCGCGGCCCTGCTCTCCATTCTCGATGTCGAGGCACTCGATCAGCGCTTCATTCAGGCCTGCGCAGGCAGCGTTCAGGCCGAGATGCGCCTCATCGGGCGCGAGGCGCGCAAGAGCGGCTGAGGGCGCTGAAGGATTTTGGGTGTGCTCCGTGCATCATAGTCCGCGTCTCGCAGACTGCGCACGCAGGCATCCAGCACGGGCTGATCCTGAACGATCAAGGCCATGTCTGGGTTGGTGAGGTGGATGCGCAGCCCCTCGCAGCGCTCGACACTGAACCAGGAAATGAAGACCGCGCCGCGCGGACCTCCGGTCCAGCCGCCATGGCGACCGCGCACCCAGAAGCCTTCCTCATCAAAACCAACCTCGGTTCTGGCATAGGTGGAACGACCGGACCGGCGCGAGCCAAAGTCGTACTTGCGCCCCGAGCGCTGCACCAGGGTCACATGGGTTGGGCCTTGCGAGTTGTGCAATGCTCTTGAGCCCGCGTCATGGTAGCGCTTCAGTTCGGACCAGCCTGAATAGTCATTGGCCAGCCAATAGATGAGCGCCGGCCAGACAACCAGACTGACGGCAAAGAGCCAGAGGAACCATGCGGGTGGCTTGGTGCGTGTTGCCATGATCCTGTCCTGCCTTCTATACCGATATGAAACATGAGCCAATGCGAGCCTGTTTGTATCAGCTCTGACGCTTAGTCCGTTACCCCAAGCTTCATGCCCACCTTGGTGATGCGATCACCCTCGACCTCGCGCACCACGAACTCCAGGGCGCCGAGTGTGAGACGGTCGCCAACCACGGGGTGGGCGTTGAGCTGGTGGCGGATGAATTCATCGAGCGTGGCATCCGTCTGGCCTTCGGGCGGTTCGAAGCCGTATACCAGGGCCAGATCGCCGAGCCGGGCTGCGCCGTTGAGCACGAAATCGCCAAAGAAGACGCGCTCGGAGAGGCGTGCGGGCGCGGCGCTGGCGACGAAGAGGTGATCGAGCGCGGGCAGCTCGTGCGGCTCAGTGAGGAGATAGAGATGGTCGCCAGGACGCAGCTCGGCGCCTGCCTTGTGGTCGAGCAGCCGATGATCGCGCAGCAGGGCCACCAGTCGGGTCTGTCCGGGCAGGGGCGGCAGACCGCGACCCTCCAGAATGACCGGGGTATTGTCGGCGAGCCGGTAGCCGACCAGTTCCAGCTCCTGTTGGCCGGGAATCTCGAGTTCCACGCGCTGCACCACATGGGTGGTGGGAGGCACCTCCAGGCGCAGCAGCCGCGCCGCC
>JAFGTZ010000261.1 GCA_016938795.1 Chromatiaceae bacterium
ACAGTTCCTGTGCCGAGGCCGGCGCACCCTCGGGTTGCGTGGGCTTCCAGACCCAGGAGGGGTTGGCGAATAACGTGCAGTTCCAGTTCGCCATTCGTCAGGTACCGATTCCGGTGCCCGGACCGCTCGCGCTCATGGGTGTGGGTCTGCTCGGTCTGGGGGCCGCACGGCGCTTTCGGCCTGCCTGCTGAGTCTTGGCGAGGCTGTTGATCCGACACAAGGGGGCCTGGCCCCCTTTTTGGCTGTCACCATCCATCCTGTCTACTGCCTTCGGAGGTTGTCCATGCCAATCCACGCCCGGTCTCTGCTGGCCCTGACGCTTAGCCTGGCCCTCAACCCGCTGTGGGCGGCGGGCGTGCCGCCCGATGAGGCATTGATGCGCGGCGAGCGCGCCCTGCAAGCGGGCGAGGCGCGCACCGCCGTCATCGAGCTGAAGAATCTGCTGGCCAAGGAGCCCGAGCATGGCGCCGCGCGCGCCCTGCTCGGTCAGGCCCTGCTGGCGCTTGGTGATGTGACGGCGGCGGCGCAGGAGCTGGAGCGCGCCGAGCGTCTGGGGGCCGATCCGGCGAGCGTGCAGCCCTGGCTGGCACGGGCCTGGCTGGCGCTCGGCGAGGTGGTCGCGCTGGAGACCATGCCGATTCCCGAGCAGGCCGATGCGAGCCTGCGCGCCACCCTGCTGGCCCTGCGCGCCGAGGCGCTGCTTGCGCGCGGCGAGCGGGCGGCGGCCGAGCCCCTGGTGCGCGAGGCGCTGGCGAGCGATCCCGATGCAAGTGCCGTGGGCCTTGTGGCGGCGCGCCTCGCTTGGCTCGCAGGAGACAGCGAGGCGGCGCGCGCGCGGCTTGAGAGGGTGGTCGAGCGCCATCCCGAGGAGGGCGCGGCCTGGATGCTGCTCGGTGAGATGGCGCGCGATGCGGGCGATGGGCCGGGCGCCGAGGCGGCCTTCACTCAGGCCATTGAGGATCCGCTCCAGATGGCGCGGGCGCTGATCAGCCGCGCCCAGATGCGTGTCGCACTGGGGCGTTTCGAAGAGGCGCGCGCCGATATCGAGCGGCTGCGCGGGCGCTTCAGCGCCAATGTCGCCATCGACTTTACCGAGGCGCTGCTGCTGCATGCCCAGGGGCAGAATGAGAAGGCCATGGCCTTGCTCGATGGGGTGCTCGGCATTGCACCCAATCAGGCGCCGGCGCTTCAGCTCGCCGGGGCCGTGCAGCTGGCCCTCGGTGAGCCGCTGCTCGCGCGGCGTCATCTGCAACGGGCGCTTGCGCTCGCGCCCGAGGATCGGGTGACGCAGCGTCTGCTGGCCACGGCTGCGCTGCGCGATGGCGACGCCGCAGAGGCCGAGCGTCTGGCACGCGCCCTGCTCAGCCAGACGCCCGAGGACGCGCGCGTTCTGAATCTGCTTGCCAGCGCACTCATGCGTCAGGGCAAGGAGGCGGAGGGGATTGAGTCATTGCGTCGCGTCAGGGCGCTCGATCCCGAGTCGCCGCTCGCCAACGCACGCCTGGGTGCGGCGCTGCTCGCTCAGGACCAGTCGCCGGAGGGCCTGAGCGCGCTTAGCGAGGCGCTGGCCGCCGATCCGGGGCTTGAGGGCGCGAGCGAACACCTGGTGCTTGGCCAGATCCGCGCCGGACAGCTCGACGCGGCGCTGGCATCGGCGCGCGCCTGGCTCGACCAGGCGCCCGAGGAGGCGCGCACCCATAGCCTGCTCGGTGCGGTTTTGCTGCACCGGGGCGCCTATGCCGAGGCGTCCGCCGCCTTCCGCGAGGCCCTCGCGCGCGAGCCGGGGCAGCTTGCCGCGACCGCTGGCCTGGCCAGCCTGGCGCTCGCACAGGATGATCGGGCCGGGGCCATCGCCCTCTATGAGGAGTCGCTCGCCATTCAGCCCGCGAACCCCCGACTGCGCTTGCAGCTCGCGCTGTTGCGGCTGAAGGCGGGCGAGACCGAGCCGGCCCGCGCGGTCTTGCGCGAAGGGCTGGACCTGGCACCCGAGGCCCAGGATCTGGCGCTGACACTGGCGGCAGCCCTGCTGCTCGACGGCGAGACCAACGAGGCCTTGGATCTGCTTAACAGTCTCGACCCTGGCCCGCTGGCCGAGCATCCCGCCCGTCTGGGGTTGCTGGCCGATGCCCAGCTCAGTCTGGGGCAGGCGGGCGCCGCACGCGCCACCCTTAGACAGCTGGAGCGACAGGCGCCCGAGGATGCGCGCATCGCTCTGGCACTGGCGCGCGTCGACTGGCGGCTCGGTGATCGGGAGGCCGCGCGGCGCAGTCTGGAACGCAGCCTCGCGCTCGATCCAGCCCAGCCCGGCGCCCATCTGGCCCTGGCGCAGCTCGTCCTGGAGGCGGGCGACGAGGCGCGCGCCCTGGAGCACTTCGAGCAGGTCAACCGCTTGCGGCCCGCCGAGCCCCTGGTGCTCAACAATCTGGCCTGGCTGCTGCGCGAGCGCGATCCGGAGCGGGCGCTGGAACATGCGCGCGAGGCGCACCATCTGGCGCCTGAGGCGGCACAGATCACCGATACCCTGGCCATGGCGACCCTGGCGGCGGGCGATGCGCGCACTGCTCTTGATCTGATCGGGCAGGCGCTGGAGAGTGGCGGCGCGCATCCGGTGTTTCTCTATCACAAGGCACGCATTCTGCTGGCTGATGAGCAGCCGCAGGCCGCGCGCGAGGCGCTCGAGGCCGCCCTGGCGCCGGGCCAGGAGTTCAGCGAGCGTGCCGCAGCCGAGGCCCTGCTGGCCGAGCTGAGTGCGCGGTGAGGCCATGATGTACGAGCGCTTCTATGGGCTGGAGAGCGATCCCTTCCGGCTGAGTCCCGATCCGCGCTTCTGTTTCGAGCATCGCAACTTTGCCCGCGCGCGCGCCTATATCGACTATGCCCTGCGACGCGCCGAGGGCTTCGTGATGATCACCGGACGCCCGGGAACCGGCAAAACCACCCTGATCCGGGATCTGGTGGCGCGCCTTGACGGCGCGGGGGTGCGCATCGCCACCCTGGAGAGCACCCAGCTCGGGGCCGAGGATCTGCTGCGTCTGTGCGCCTATGCCCTGGGCCTCGATGGCGGTGCGCCGCACAAGGCGCTGGTGCTGCACCAGATCCGCGAAACGCTCGATGCCGAACGCCGCCGGGGGCGGCGCGCCCTGCTCATCATCGACGAGGCCCAGGATCTGCACACCGAGGCGCTCGAAGAGCTGCGGCTGCTGACCAATCTGCAGGGCGCGGGGCAGCCGCTGTTGCAGATTTTGCTCATCGGGCAGGAGGCGCTGCGCGAGCTGGTGCGCTCGCCCGCGCTCGAACAGCTGCATCAGCGTCTGGTGGCCGCCTGGCATCTGGAGCCCTTGGGGCCCGCCGAGACCCTCGGCTATGTGCGCCATCGGCTGGAGCGGGCCGAGTGGCGTGGCGATCCATCCTTCGAGCCGGGTGTGCTGCGCGCCATTCATGACTTCAGCGGGGGCGTGCCGCGACGCATCAATCTGGTCTGCAGCCGGCTTCTGCTGCATGGCTTCATCGAGGAGCTGCATCGCATCGGCGCTGCCGATGCCGCCGAGGTGCTCGATGAGCTGCGTCAGGAAGAACTCGATCCCGGCGCCCTGGCGGCGCATTCGAGGGCGCTCGCTGAGGAGATGCCGCTGGAGGACTGGGCGCTGATTGACCAAGGGTTGGCGCGCGCTCCCGGCGAGGGTGCCCCGCCGTTGTCCCAGGTGGAGGCGCAGCGCGGGCCGGATCCGCTGGAGCCGGGTGCGCCGCTGGAGTTTGCGCCGTCCCCCGAGGCGGCGCCTGCCTCCCGTGCGAGTCAACGAAGATCCGAACCCCCGCCCGAGCCGTGCCCCGAATTGCCGCGCGCGCACTCTGAGGCCGCCTCCTATTCACCTAGGTCTGAACGCCCCCTTGAGGCCAAGGCACGCGCCACACGGCGGCTCGATCCCTGGCGTCTGGCGCTGGCCCTGGTGCTGCTCGGGGTGAGTCTGGGAATCGCGACCTACCAGCAGGCCCCGCCCGCGTGGCGGCTGGGCATGGCGCGGACGCTGGAGTCCCTGGCTGAGCGGGCGGCTGAGCGGCTGGGTGTGTGGGCGGATGTCGGGCTTGAGCAGGGACAGCGCGGTCTTCAGGCGGCCCTGGCGGCCCTGGGTTCGGCTGCGGCTGATGGCGAGCCGGCGCCTCCCGGCCCCGAGGCGCCCTGAGCGTGTCCGCCTGGATGGCCTCGCCGAGTCTGGGCGGCGCGAGCGATCTGGCCGCCCTGCTGGCCTATCTGCTGCTTGCGCTCCTGCTGCTGACCGCCTGGCGTGGGCGACTCATGGGGTTGCTCGCGCTTGGCGCAGTGGGCGCTACGGCGCTCTGGGCGCTGCTTGGCGTCACCCACGCCCTGCTGGTTGAGCTGCCGGGCTGGACGCTGGGGCTCGCCGAGCTGGGGCGCTTTGCGGCCTGGGGCCTCTTTCTGACCGAGGTGCTGGCAGTTGATCAGGCGCAGCGCGCCAGCCGCCATTGGCGCTGGCTGCTGGGCGGTACGCTGCTGCTGGGGGGGCTCTTGATGCTCGCGGCGCCCGAGCTGGCGCGCTCGGGCGGGGGCGGGGCGCTCGATCAGGCCCCGCTGTTCGGCGCCATCCTGCTCTCCATCCTCGGGCTGCTGCTGGTCGAGCAGCTCTATCGCAACCGGCTGCCCGCGCGTCGCTGGGAGATCAAGCATCTCTGTCTGGGGCTGGGCGCGGTCTTCGCCTACGACCTCTTTGTCTACTCCGACGCCCTGCTGATGCAGCGCATCGACCCCACGCTCGCTGCGGCACGGGGTTTGGTCAATGCGCTCATCGTGCCGCTCATCGCGGTCTCGGCGGCGCGCAACCCGCGCTGGTCGCTCGATGTGCATGTCTCGCGTCAGGTGGTCTTTCACACCGCCACCCTGACCGGCGCGGGTATCTATCTGGTGGCCATGGCCGGGGCCGGTTACTACATCCGTTACGTGGGCGGCGCCTGGGGCGCCATGCTCCAGATCGCCTTTCTCTTTTCGGCCAGCCTGGTGCTGTTCGCGCTGCTCTTCTCGGGGCAGCTTCGGGCGCAGATGCGGGTGCTGCTCAGCCGGCATTTCTTCAGCTTCAAATACGACTACCGCGAGGAGTGGCTGCGCTTTACCGAGGCGCTCTCGCAGGATGGCGAGAACCCCGCCCGCGCGGTGCTGAGCGCCCTCGGGGGGCTTGTGAAAAGCCCCGGCGGTATGCTTTGGCTGCGCAATGAGCACGGGGCCTTCGAGCTGGCGCAACGGCTGCACTGTCCCGAACCGGCCCAGGGGGTGATGCCGGGCGATCATCCCATGCTGGCCTTTCTGCGCGCGAGCGGTTGGGTGGTGGATCTCGATGAGCAGCGCGCACAGCCCGAACGCTATGGCGACTTTGCCCCGCCCCGCTGGCTGGCCGAGCTGGCGAACGCCTGGCTGGTGATTCCGCTACCGCTGCATCAGGAGCTGTGCGCCTTCGCGGTGCTGAGCCGCTCGCCCCTGGCGCGCGCGCTCAACTGGGAGGATCGCTCGCTGCTGCGCGTGGCGGGGCGTCAGGCGGCGGCTCATGTGGCCCAGTATCAGGCCGCCCAGGCGCTCATGCGTGCGCGTCAGTTCGAGGCCTTCAATCAGCTCTCGGCCTATGTGGCGCACGATCTGAAGAATCTGCTCGCGCAGCAATCCCTGCTGCTCTCCAACGCCGAACGTCATCGTCACAATCCGGCCTTTTTCGACGATGTGCTGCGCACCCTGGCCAGCTCGGTCGAGCGGATGCAGCGGCTCATGCGCCAGCTGCGCGAGGAGCGCCGCGCGGGCGAGCGGCGGCGCGTGGCGCTCGCCGAGCTGCTTGCCGAGCTGGTGGAGGCGCACGCGGGGCGCCGCCCCGCGCCATATCTGGAGCGGATCGAGGCGGGGCTTGAGGTACTGGCCGATCCCGAGCGCCTGGGCCGCATTCTGGGCCATCTGGTGCAGAACGCCCAGGATGCTACCCCGCCCGAGGGCTGGGTGAAGGTGCGTCTCTACCACGAGGAGCAGCTGGCCGTGATCGAGATTGAGGACTCGGGTCTGGGCATGTCGGAGGACTTTATCCGCGAGCGCCTCTTTCGCCCCTTCGATTCGACTAAGGGATTGACTGGCATGGGTATCGGGGTTTTTGAGAGTCGTGAGTTCGCACGCCTGATTGGCGGCGATTTGGTGGTGCGCAGCCGTCCCGGACGGGGTACGCTCTTTCGTGTGCTTTTGCCACGGGCCGAGTGCGACTCGGCCAATCCTTCGGTCTCAACCACGCTCGCGCAGGTGGCATCCTGATGACATCCAGTCCGAAACTGCTGGTGATCGAGGACGATGTGGGCTTGCAGGGCCAGTTGCGCTGGTGCTTCGACGGCTTCGAGGTGCTGTTGGCCGCTGATCGCGAGGAGGCGCTCGCGCAGCTGCGCCGCCACCGTCCGGGCGTGGTGACGCTCGATCTGGGGCTGCCGCCCGATCCCGGCGGGGTGGGCGAGGGGCTCGCGACCCTGGAGGCGATCGGGCGGATCGCCCCCGAGACCAAGGTCATCGTGGTGACCGGACAGGATGAGCGGCGTCATGCGCTGGCCGCCGTGGGGCTCGGCGCCCATGACTTCTATCTCAAGCCGATCGAGGCCACGACGCTGAATCTGGCTGTGGAGCGCGCCCAGCGGCTGCATCTGCTGGAGCGCGAGAATCGCCGCTTGCAGCGCGCCTCGGGCGAGTCGCCGCTGCACGGCATCATTGGCACGAGCGCGCGCCTGGCGCACGCCTGTCGCACGCTCGAAAAGGTAGCCGGCACCGATGCCACGCTGCTCCTGCTCGGCGAGAGCGGCACCGGCAAGGAGGTGTTTGCGCGTGCGCTCCACGAGCTGAGCCCGCGTGCGGCGGGGCCGCTGGTGGCCATCAACTGCGCGGCCATTCCCGAGACGCTGCTCGAAAGCGAGCTCTTCGGCTACGAAAAGGGCGCCTTCACGGGTGCGGCCAAACAGACGCGCGGGCGCATCGAGTATGCCCAGGGCGGCACCCTCTTTCTCGACGAGATTGGCGATCTGCCCCAGAGTCTTCAGGCGAAACTGCTGCGTTTTCTCCAGGAGCGCGTGATCGAACGGGTGGGGGGGCGCCAGAGCATTGCGGTCGATCTGCGCGTGGTCTGCGCCACGCATCAGGACCTGGGCGCGCTCATGGCCGAGGGCCGCTTTCGCGAGGATCTCTACTACCGGGTCAGCGAAATCACGCTTGAACTGCCGCCGCTGCGCGAGCGTGAAGGCGATGCCCTGCTCATCGCGCGGGCCTTTCTCGACCGCTACGCGCGCGAGTTCGGCAAGCCGCTTCAGGGGCTTGCGCCGAGCGCCCAGAACGCCATCGCGCGCCATGCCTGGCCGGGGAACGTGCGCGAGCTCGACAGCCGCATCAAGCGCGCGGTGATCATGAGCGAGGGAGCGAGCCTCGGGGCCGAGGATCTGGGGCTCGACGCGGAGACCGGCGCGAGCGCGGCGCCCACCCTCTGGGAGGTGCGCGAGCAGGCCGAGACGCGCGCCATTCGCGAGGCGCTCGCGCGCGCGGCGGGCAATCTCACGCGCGCCGCGCGTCTGCTCGGCGTGACCCGCCCGACGCTCTACAGTTTGCTCGACAAGTACGATCTGAAGGAGGCCGTTCGCTAGGAAGGCGATCCATGACCGTTATCGACCTTGTTCCTCAGGGGGGAGTTGCCGTGAGAGCCGAGCGTGGAGTCATCCCAGGACTGAGCCTGTTGTGTGCTTCCCTCTTGCTGGGGGCGAGCGGTTGCGCCATCCAGGAGCGCTATCCCGAGGTGCCGCCGGGTGAGCGGACACTAAGCGCACAGGAGGGCTATCGCTACGAGATTGGCCCAGGCGACACCGTGAATATCTTCGTCTGGGGGCTGGAGGAACTCTCGGCCAGCGTGCCGGTGCGCCCTGACGGCATGCTCACCACACCGCTGATCGAGGATGTGCCGGCGAGCGGCAAGACCCCCTCGCAGCTCGCCCGCGATCTGGAGCAGCGCTTCGCGACCTATGTGCGCTCGCCCCTGGTGACGGTCATCGTCAACGGCTTCGTGGGCCTGCCAAGCCAGCAGGTGCGCGTTGTCGGCGAGGCCACCACACCTGCCGCCGTGCCCTTTCGCAAGCACATGACGCTGCTCGATCTCATCATCCAGGTGGGCGGACTGACCGACTTCGCCGCCGGCAACCGCGCGGTGCTGGTGCGCTACAGCGCGGGCGCGCAACGCTCCTATTCCGTGCGGCTCGATGATCTGATCCGCAAGGGCGACATCTCGGCCAATCTCAGCCTGCTGCCGGGCGACATTCTCATCATCCCCGAGGCCTGGTTCTAGCGGTCGCTCAAGCGCGCGAGGTCACCCATGATGCACGACGTTCTTGCCCAACTTTTCGCCCATGCCCGGGGCGTCTGGCGCCATCGCTGGCTTGCCCTGACCGCCGCCTGGCTGTTTGCCATCGCCGGCTGGATGTTTGTCTCCACCATCCCCGATCAATACCGCGCCTCGGCGCGGCTTTATGTGGATACCAACAGCGTACTGCGTCCGCTGCTGCGCGGGCTCACGGTGCAACCCGATCTGGTGCAGCGGGTGTCGCTCATCAGCCGCATGCTGCTCAGCCGGCCCAATCTGGAGCGGGTGGCGCGCATGAGCGATCTGGATCTGGGACCGAGTGGTACGCCAGAGCGCGAACGACTGCTCAACGAGCTGGCCGAGGGCATCCGTATCGAGGGGGATCGGGCCAATGTCTCGCTCTACAGCCTCTCCTTCGAGCATCGCGATCCAGAGAGCGCAAGGCGCGTGGTGCAATCCCTGGTGTCGATCTTCATCGAGGAGGCGCTGGTGAGTGATCAGCGCGCCAACTCCAGTGCGCGCGACTTTCTCGATCAGGAGATTGCCGACTACGAGGCGCGCTTGCAGGACTCGGAGCGACGCCTGGCCGATTTCAAGCGGCGCTACGCGGGGCTTTTGCCGGGCGAGGGCAGCGGCTATTACCAAAGTCTGGAGGCGCAGCAGGCGGCGCTGCGCAATGCCGAGCTGGCGCTGCGCGAGGCGCTCTGGCGGCGCGATGAACTGGCCGACCAGATCGACGCCGAGCCGCTCGGTGAGGCCGAGGAGGCGCAAGCGGGGCGCCTCGCCGTGGAGGATCCGCGCATCGAGCCGCTGCGCCAGCGGCTCGATCTGCTGCTGCTGCGCTACACCGAGCGCCATCCCGATGTGCTGGAGCTGCGCCGACTCATCGCCGAGATTCGCGCCCAGGGGCGCGGCCAGTGGGTCGAGCGTCCGCTGTCGCCCGAGGCGGTGCAGGCCGGCAGCCTCTACGGCAGTCTGCGCGTGGCGCTGAGCGAGGCCGATGCCGAGGTGGCGGCGCTGCGGGCGCGGGTGGAGAACGCGCGCCAGCGGTTGGCCGATCTGGAGGGCAAGATCGACAGCATCCCGGGCATCGAGGCCGAACTCAAGCAGCTCACGCGCAACTACACCACCATCGCCGCCCAGCATTCGGCCTTGCTGGAGCGGCGCGAATCGGCGCGACTCTCGACCCAGGTGGAAAAGACCGCCGAGGGGGTGAAGTTTCGCGTCATCGACCCGCCCTTTGTGCCGCGCAAGCCCTCCGCGCCCAATCGCGCCGCCCTGGCGGGCGTGGTGCTGGTGCTGGCGATCGGGGGCGGGGTCGCGGTGGCGCTCGGCATGAGCCTGCTACGCCCGGTCTTCGATGATCGGCGCATCCTCTACCGCTCGCTCGGTCTGCCGGTGCTGGGCACTGTGGGCCTGGTGCGTACGCCGCGTGAGCGGCTGCGCGCCCAGCTTCTGCTGGTGCCTTTCGCGGCCTTTGGCGGCGGCCTGCTGCTGGTGTTCGGGCTGCTGGTGACGGGGCAGGTCATGCTGCCGTCGCTGGGTTGATCCCGTCGCTGGGTTGATCCGCTGGGCTGATCGGCTGGGCTGATCCCTGTTCCTTGATACCGCTCGGGATGACCACGCATGAGTACCATCGAAAAAGCGCTTGCCAAGTTCGCCGCTTCATCCTTCACGGCCCATTCCCCAGGCGCCACCAATGAATGGCGCAAGGCGCGGGATGCGGCGCCGCCCGGCGCGCCGGCATTGGCCGCCGCGCTCGGGCCGCTTGGGGAAGACGCAGCGGTGCGCCGCGACGCCGCTCCGAGCCGCATCCATCCACTGGATCTGGAGCGGTTGCGCCGCCTGGGCATCCTCACGCCCGATGTGAAGCGCTCGCAGCTGGCCGAGGAATACCGCCTCATCAAGCGACCCCTGCTCACGACCATTGACGGCAAGGGCGCCGAGGTGGTCGCGAACGCCAATCTCATCATGGTGACCAGCGCCCTGCCCGGCGAGGGCAAGACCTTCTCGGCGCTCAATCTGGCCATGAGTCTGGCCATGGAGCGCGATCGCACCGTGCTGCTGGTCGATGGCGACGTGGCCAAGCCGACTGCCGCCAAACGCATGGGCATCGAGGCCGAGGTCGGACTGATCGACCTGCTGGCCGGCGCGCGCCAAAGTCTTGGCGAGGTGATGGTGCAGACCGATGTGCCCAATCTGCGCATCCTGCCCGCCGGCTCCCGACATGAGCGCGCGACCGAACTCCTTGCCAGCGAGCGCATGGCTCGGGTGATGGATGAACTCTCGACCCGCTACCGTGACCGGGTGGTTATCTTCGATTCGCCCCCGCTGCTGCTGTCGAGCGAAAGCGCCGTGCTGGCCGAACGCATGGGACAGATTATTCTAGTGGTGGCGGCGGAGCAGACGCTTCAGCACCTGGTGAGCGAGGCGCTCGGGCGTCTTGACGAGGATAAGATCGTCGGGCTGCTGCTGAACAAATATCGCCCGAGCCTTGGCAACGAATACGGCTATGGTTCGGCTTACGGGTATCGCTACGGTTACGGGTACGGTTATGGCTATGCTGATGCGGGAACGGATGGAGTGGCGCCGGGGGGAACGCGAGAGCGGGCGCCCGAGGAGTTTGTCTAGGGGAGGGGGGCTTGCGTTGACGGCGCTCTGCGCCCTGGCGCCGCTCGGCGCCTGGGGGGCCGACTGGACGCTGACGCGCCAGGTGCGCCTGCAGGGGAGTTATACGGACAACCTCGACCTGGTCGCAGAGGATCCGGAGGGCAGCTTCTATGCCGAGCTGACGCCTGGGCTGGTGCTAAGTGCGCGCGGTGGGCGGCTCGATCTGGATCTGGCCTATGCGCTGCAATATCTCGACTATTTCGACGCCGAGTCGGCCAGCGACCAGGTCAATCACCGGCTGCGCGGCGAGGCGCGCGCCGAGCTGTGGCGCGAGCGTCTCTTTCTCGATGCGGCGGTGGGCGCGCGCCAGGAGCTGATTGATCCCTTTGGTCCCTCGGGCGGGGATGCCGTCAATGCAAGCGACAATCTGCAAACCCGCTACAGCTACCGGCTCGCTCCGAGCCTGCGCCATGCCTTCGGGCGTCAGGCCGATCTCAGCCTGCGTCTGGAACACAACGCGCTTTATTATTCCGATGAGGGTGAGGACAGTCTGGGCTATGGCGGCTCTGCCGAGCTGTTGAGCGGCCCGGCCTTCGGCAAGCTGTTCTGGGGCCTGAGCGCCAGCCAGGAGCATGTCGAGTATCTCGACGAGAGCGACAGCACGCGCGATGGCCGTTTTCAGGGCCGGCTCGGTTATCGTCCCGATGCGCGCCTGAGCCTGAGCGCCTCGCTCGGCTATGACGATAACGACTACAGCGCGCTCGACGACACCAGCGGCGTCTTCTGGCAGACCGAGCTTGTGTGGACGCCTACGGCGCGCACCGCGCTGCGTCTGGGGGTGGGCGAGCGCTATTTCGGCTGGACGCCGTTTCTGGATTTCAGCCATCGCGGCAAGCACTCGCTGTGGCGGGCGAGCTTCGTGCGCGACATCTCCACTCCGCGCCGCGACCGCCTTGAAGCGCCGCCAGTCTATGCCTTCGAGGATGCCTTCGGCGAGCCGCTGGTGCCCGATACCGGCGAGGCGAGCGAAATCATCGCGGGCGAGGCGGCAGCGAGCGCCGCGACCTATGTCAACAATGCCTTTCGCGCCTCCTGGACGCTCGACCGACAGCGTGGACTCTATGGCGCGGTGCTCGGTTATGTGCTGCGCGAATACGAGGCCACCACGCGCGAGGAGGAAGAGCTGCGCGCCCGTCTGTTCTGGACCCGCCGACTCAGCCCGCTCAGCAGCAGTCGGCTCGCGCTCGGCTGGGAGCGGCTTGATCGGCGCGACGCCATCGGTCTGGAGGATATCGACGCAAACGAGAGCCTGACCTTCGATGCGGCCCTGAGCCGTCAGCTCTCGCCGCATGCCTGGCTCGAACTCCAGTACCGCTTGCGCGAGGGCGAGGACTACACCGAAAACCGCATTGTGCTCGGGATCCGCGCGAGCTGGTCTGATTAGCCCCAGCGTGACAGTCGCGCCGGGGCGCGCCCCCAATCCCCCCGCTGGGGAGAGGGAGAAACAAGCCCCTCTCCCTTGAGGGAGAGGGGCTGGGGTGAGGGTGAATCCCCGGCGGCTGCGTGCGCGTCCCTTGCAGGCCCCGGGGTGGCGCAGACGGCCATGAATCTTCGCCTTTCCACTGGAAAAGCCTTAGCCGAATGGAGACCGATGCCATGTTACTGGGTTCGCCCGCTGCTGTTCCCTGCCGTCCCGTCAATGCCTTGAGCCTGGACGTGGAGGAATATTTTCAGGTCTCGGCCCTGGAGCGGCATATTCCCCGCGCGCACTGGGAGCGGTTGCCTTCGCGCATCGAGGCGAGCATGGAGCGGCTGCTTGAGCTGCTGGAGTCGTCCGGCGCGCGGGCTACCTTCTTCACCCTGGGCTGGGTGGCCGAGCGCCATCCGGGGCTGATCCGGCGTCTGGTGGCCGAGGGGCACGAGCTGGCCAGCCATGGCTATGCGCACATCCGCGTCAACCGTCAGGAGCGGCGCGCCTTTGCCGAGGATATCCGGCGCACCAAGGCGCTGCTGGAGGACATCGGCGGGGTCGAGGTGCGCGGCTATCGGGCGGCGAGCTATTCGCTCGACGCGTCCACCCCCTGGGCCTACGCCGAGCTGTACGCGGCGGGCTATGGCTACAGTTCGAGCCTCTATCCCATCCGCCATGACCACTACGGCAACCCCCAGGGGCCGCGCTTCGTCCATCAGCCACTGCCTGATGCACCCGATTTCATCGAGATTCCGGTCTCTACCCTGAACTGGTTCGGGCAGCGTCTGCCCTGTGGTGGTGGCGGCTTTTTCCGGCTCTACCCCTATGCCGTCTCGCGCTGGGCAATCGCGCGGATCAATCGAGTCGAAGAGATGCCGGCGGTCTTCTATCTCCATCCCTGGGAACTCGACCCCGGACAGCCGCGCCAGAGCGGGCTGTCGCTCAAGACGCGGCTGCGTCACGAGCTGAATCTGGGGCGTACCGAGGCGCGACTGCGCCGGCTGCTTGGCGACTTTTGCTGGGATCGCATGGATCGCGTCTTTGTGCTCGGGCGCGCGACCCTGCCCGAGTCCCTGCTGGGGTGCTGGCCATGACCAGCGAGCCGGGGCTCTTCATCCGCGCCTATCGTGAGGCCGACCGCGCGGCCTGGGAGGCGCTGGTCGAGCGCCATCCCGAGGCGACCTTTTTTCACCGCATCGGCTGGCGCGAGGTGCTGGAGGCGGCCTTCGGGCATCGGTCCCATTACCTGATCGCCGAGCACGCGGGCGCGCTGCGGGGGCTGCTGCCGCTGGCCGAGGTGCGCAGTCTGCTCTTCGGCCATGCGCTCATCTCCACCCCCTTCTGCGTGCGGGGCGGGGCGCTCGCCGAGTCGCCGCAGGTGCGCGAGCAACTGGATGCGGCGGCCTGCCGGCTAGCCGAGTCGCTCGGGGTGGACTATCTGGAGATGCGCCTGGACGCCCCAGGGCAGCCGCACTGGCCGCGCAAGGATCTCTATGTCGGCTTTCGCAAGCCGCTCGATCCCGACCCCGAGCGCAATCTGCTCGCCATCCCGCGCAAGCAGCGCGCCATGGTGCGCAAGGGTCTGGCGGCCGGGCTGGTGGGCGTGGCGGAGGAGGGGACCGATGGGGTCTATGCGCTCTATGCCGAGAGCCAGCGCAATCTTGGCACGCCAGTGGTGTCGCGGCGTTATTTCCGGCTGCTCAAGGCGGTGTTCGGCGAGGACTGCGAGGCGCTCACGGTGCGCCACCGGGGGCGGCCCCTGGCCGGTGTGCTGAGCTTTCGCTTTCGCGATCAGATCCTGCCCTACTATGGCGGCGGCGGCATCAAGGCGCGCCGTCTGCACGCCAATGATCTGATGTACTGGGAGGTGATGCGCCGCGCCTGCGAGCGCGGGTGCCGGCTGTTCGATTTCGGGCGCAGCAAGCGCGGCACCGGATCCTTTAACTTCAAGCGCAACTGGGGCTTCGAGCCCGAGCCGCTGAGCTACGAGTACCATCTGGTGCGCGCCCGCTCGGTGCCCGATCTGAGCCCGCTCAACCCGCGCTACCGGCTCTTCATCGCCGGCTGGAAGCGCCTGCCGCTGCCGCTCAGCCGGCTGCTTGGGCCGCCGCTCGCGCGCGCGCTCGGCTAATGGGCCATGACCCATGGACGATCTGCTCTATCTGGTTCACCGCATCCCCTGGCCGCCCGAGAAGGGCGACAAGATCCGCTCCTATCATCTGCTGGAGGCCCTGAGCGAGCGCTACCGGGTGCATCTGGCCGCCTTCATCGACCGTCCTGAGGATGAGCGCCATCGCGAGGCGGCGCGCGCGCGCTGCGCGAGCGCCTGGTTCGGGCGGCTCGATCCGCGTCTGGCCAAGGTCCGCGCCCTGGGCGCCTTGGCGAGCGCGGCACCGCTGAGCCTCGCCTATTACCGCAGCCCGGCGCTCGCGCGCTGGCTGGCGCGGCTGCGCACCCGCCACGACATCCACCGGGCGCTGGTGTTCTCCTCGGTCATGGGGCAATACGTACTTGGGCCCCAATGGTCCGGGGTGCGCCGGGTGGTCGATCTGGTCGATGTGGATTCAGAAAAATGGCGTCAGTACGCCGCCGCGCGACGCGGAGTGCTCGGCTGGCCGATGCGCTGGATCGAGACCCGCGAGGCCGAACGTCTGGCCGCCTTCGAGCGCCGTCTGGCCCTGGAGTGTGAGGCGACGGTCCTGGTTTCGGCCCCGGAACTGGCCCTCTTTCAGGCCAGGAGCGGCTTGGATGGCGGGCGGCTGTGGGCCATTCCCAATGGGGTCGATCTCGAACGTTTCGCGCCCGATCCGAGCCGCCCCTCGCCCTATCCGGGAGCAGCGCCGCGCGCGGTCTTTACTGGCGCCATGGACTATTGGGCCAATGTCGAGGGTGTTGAGTGGTTCGCGCGTGACATCCTGCCGCAGGTGCGCGCACGCGTACCCGCTCTGGAGTTTTATATCGTCGGCATGAATCCAGCCCCCTCGGTTCAGCGTCTGGCGCGGCTGCCGGGGGTGTTCGTCACCGGGCGGGTGCCCGACACCCGGCCCTATCTCCAGCACGCCAGCCTGGTGGTGGCGCCGCTGCGCATCGCACGCGGCATTCAGAACAAGGTGCTGGAGGCCATGGCCATGGCGCGTCCGGTAGTGACAACCCCGGCGGCGCTGGAGGGCATCGGCGCACGCCCTGGGCGCGATCTGCGGCTTGGCGAGAATGCCGCCGGCTTCGCCGCCGAGGTGCTCGCCATCCTGGAACAGGGCGGGGAGGCGCTCGGCGAGTCGGCGCGCGCCTTTGTCCGCTCGGGCTTCGCCTGGCGCGCGTCTCAGGCGCGCTTCATCCATCTCATCGAAGGGGCCTGATCATGGACGCCAAGGGTGCGGACTGGCTGCGGGGTATCGATCGCCATCTCATTGGTCTGGGTGTGCTGCTGCTTCTGCTGCTGGTGCTCTTTTGGCCCAGCTATGCGGGCATCGTCGCCATCTGGGTGCGCTCCCCAACCTTTGCCCACGGCTTTCTGGTCATTCCGGCGGTGCTCTTTCTCATCTGGCGTCAGGGCGCTGCGCTGCGCCGGATCGAGCCCAGGGTGGATGCGCGCGCCCTGCTGGCGCTGGCCGCGCTGGTGCTGGCCTGGCTGGTGGCGCGCGCGGGCGCTGTGCTGCTCATCGAGCAACTGAGCGCGGCGCTCCTCATTCCGGCCCTGGTGTGGCTGCTGCTGGGCTGGCCTCTGCTGCGCGCGCTCGCCTTTCCGCTCGGCTTTCTGGTGCTCTTCGGGGTGCCTATGGGCGATCAGCTCATCGAACCGCTGATGGCCTTCACGGCCCTGGTGGTGGTCAGCCTGCTGCGCCTGAGCGGCATCCCGGTGCTCTGGGAAGGGGCCTTCATCAGCGTGCCGAGCGGCGACTGGGCGGTGGTCGAGGCGTGCAGCGGCATCCGCTATCTGATTGCCTCGCTCTTTCTCGGCGCGCTCTATGCCGCGCTGGCCTTTCGGCATCTGCGCCATCGCCTGCTCTTCATCGCGCTGGCCGCCCTGCTGCCCATTCTGGCGAACGGCGTGCGCGCCTATCTCATCGTGCTCATCGGCCATCTGAGTGATCGGCGTCTGGCCGTGGGCATCGATCATCTCATCTACGGCTGGGTCTTCTTCGGGCTCCTGATGTTTCTGCTCTTCGCCATCGGGCAGCGCTGGTCGGCGCGGCTGGCGCGCACCGGGAGCGCAGAGGCGGCGGACACCTCTCTTCCTGCCGCTGCTCTTGAGCCGCAGCATCATCCCGAGAGTGCGCGATCTGTGCTGCTTGGCCTGCTGGCGGCCCTGGCAATCCTGGGCTCGGGGCCGCTGCTGGCGGCCTGGATGGAACGTCCGTGCCCCGCGCCGGCGGGCTTCGAGCTTGTGCTGCCGCCCCCGAGCGCAACCTGGCAGCACCTGGAACGCTCGTTCAGCGATTGGCGCCCGCGTTATCAGGAGGCAGGGGGATTGGTGCATGAGGGCTACCAGGAGGCGGCGGGCACAGGCGCGGTGGCTGTGCATCTGGCCTTGTATGGCGTCGGTCGGGGCGAGCTGGTCAATGCGCTCAATGTGCTGGTCGGCTCGCAAGATCCGCATTGGCGCCTTATCGCGCGCGATCCGCGTCGGGTGCGCATCGGCGGGCGCGGCGAGCGTGTCATTGAGGCGCGTCTCGACTCGCCCGCGCGTGGACAGCGTCTGCTGGTGTGGCAGTGGTACTGGATCGAGGGCGAGCGGCTTAGCCGGGATGTCATGGCCAAGACACGCGAAACACTGTGGCGGCTCGGCGGCTGTCCGGCGCGCGCCGTGGGGGTGGTGCTCTACACGCCGCTGGACCTGAACGAAGCGCCGGCACGCGCCCGTCTGGAGCGCTTCGCACGCGAGATGCTGCCGGGGATCGAGGCGGCACTTGAGGCGTGGCGGCCTTTTAAACCATAAGGATTTGTGATTGGTATACACTAGGGATCGCGGATTTCCTCTCATCTCTCCATGGCTCAGCGGAGAAACTTCCCATGCGTCAAGTCGCCATCCCTGCCGCCCTTGTCATCATGCTGTCCGGTTGCTCTCTGATCCCGCCGGGGCGTCTAGGTGGCATCGCCGTGAAGGTTTCGCCCGAGGATTACGCCCATCGCCTCTGCGAGCATCTGCCCCTGGAGGACTATTCGACCTGCGTCAGTCAGGTGCTCGATTATTTTGATCGCCCGCGCGCCGAGCCGGCTGGCGCGGGCGGCTCGACCGCTGGCCCGCTGGTGGCCATTCTCGACGGCGAGGTCTATCAGGGCGAGTACAGCTCGGCGCCGCTGAGCGCGCGCTTCAACATCTCGAACGGCGCCCAACACTGTCGCGGCAGCTACGACGCCTTTGGCGGCTCGCCCGATGCCCTCTTCGATGTCTATTGCGACGATGGACGCAGCGGCTGGGCCGATCTCATGCTCGGTCTGGGCGGGCGCGACGGTATCGGGCGCATCCGGCTCGATGACGGCAGCGAGGGGCGCATCGTCTTCGGCTATACCGCCCTGGGTCAGGCCGAGCCCTATCCCTACCGGCCCTGATTCCTAGCCGCCCGAGGCGGTACGCAACTGCTCGGTGAGTTTGCCGAACTCGCGTTGCAGTTCGAGATTCTCGAAGGGGCGCAGCGGTGGAATCTGGCGTTCGGCCAGCGCCTCCAGAAGCTGGCGGCTGGCCTGGACCAGTCCCACCAGCTCGCCCGAGACGCGCACCGTTTCGTAGGTGTTCCAGGCGGTGGCGATGTCGCGCGCAAGCTCCTCGCGCGCCGCGCCCACCTGCCGGGCCTGATCGGCGAGATAGTGCCGATAGAGTCCGGCGGCCTCGATGGTGAGCTGCTGCGCCTCCAGGTTGGATTGCAGCAGGGCGCCGCGCTCGGGACTGGGGTTGTCGCGCAGCAGGCGCTGGGTGTCGCTGGCGAGCGCCTGGGTGCGCGCGATGATGGCGTCGATGTCGGGCAGATAGCGCTCGCCGATGGCCGTCTCGACCTGGATGTGCAGACGTTCGAGCGCGCGCAGCAGAATCACATAGAGCCCATAGTAGCGGCGCGCGCTGGCAAGATCCTCGCCGCTCTCGGCCACCAGCTGCTCCAGCTGGTCGGTGATGGTGCGCACGTTGTCAAACAGGATGCCGAGATCAACCATGGAGTCGCCCACCACGGTGGCGAGCAAAAAATCGAGCTGCTCATCGCTCAGCTCCAGTCCCATGGCGCGCAGATCGCGCGCGAAGTCGCGCTGGATGCGTGTAATCTCGGCGTCGAGTCGCTTGATCTCGTCCTCGCGCTCGGCAATGAGCCGGTCGTAGTCGGAGACGCTGCGTGCGAGCGCCGACTCGCGCGGGGCGGAGACGCGCTTTTGGCGATAGTCCGCGATTTCTGCCCGTTTGCGCTCAATGTCGGCGCGCAGCGCATGGATCTGGTCGCGTTGGCGCAGGGTAGGCGAGCGCGAGAGGATGGCCACGGTCTCGTCGAGCAGGGCATTAATGGCTGCGCGGTTGGAGTCCTGATCGGCGCCGAACCAGGCGCGCTCGGGTAGCTCAGATTGGCGTTCTTCCAGCGCCAGCGCCGCGTCGAGCCGGGGCAGGCTGTCATCCCACAACTGTTCGAAGCTGTCGTGATGCTCGTCGCCGAGCAGGCGGCGCGCATCGGCGGCGGCCTCCGTGGCCAGCTCGCGCGAGCGGCGCCACCAGTCGTCCGCGCTGTCGCTCACCTGGTTCCAGATATCGCCGAGCGCATCCCGAGGTGGAGCTGTGGGGGCGGCATTCTCGGCGCTCGCCACGGCGGCGGCAAGCAGGGGGGGGATGAGTGCGAGTCGAGCCTGCGGGTAACGCATGGTGTATAATCGGCTGTCGAGACGACAAAGTCCCTAGTTTAGCATCTGCCCGGGGGGCTTAACGCCATTTGTCACCTGGAACGCATTTTGGTAGTCTCAACCGCTCAGTCGTTTGCCCATGTGGCGCGATGTCCTTGTCATGGTGGCCAGCGTCGGTCCTCCCGCAAGGCGAAACCGTGAACCCGGTCAGGCCCGGAAGGGAGCAGCCGTAGCGGTGGAAGCCTGTGCCGGGGTGTGGCTGGCGCGGGCTGCCGCCCACTTCGCGATGCCGTGCGTGCGCATCTTGTCACACTCGAATCATCCACCAGCCTCTGCCCTCCCGAGTCGCGCATGACCTACCAGGTGCTCGCCCGCAAATGGCGCCCCCGCTCCTTCGAGGACATGGTGGGGCAGGAGCATGTGGTGCGCGCCCTGGCCAACGCGCTCGAGCGCGGTCAGCTTCATCACGCCTATCTGCTCACCGGCACGCGCGGGGTGGGCAAGACCACGCTCGCGCGCATTCTCGCCAAGGCGCTCAACTGCGAGCAGGGTGTGAGCGCCACGCCCTGCGGTCAGTGCTCGACCTGCCGCGAGATTGACGCCGGGCGCTTTGTTGACCTCATCGAGGTGGACGCCGCCTCGCGCACCAAGGTCGATCAAACCCGCGAGCTGCTCGAAAACGTGCCCTATGCGCCGGCGCGCGGGCGCTACAAGGTGTACCTCATCGACGAGGTGCACATGTTTTCGACCTCCAGCTTCAACGCCCTGCTGAAAACGCTCGAAGAGCCGCCGCCCCATGTGAAGTTTCTGCTCGCCACCACCGATCCGCAGAAGGTTCCGGTGACGGTGCTCTCGCGTTGCCTGCAATTCAATCTGCGCCGTCTGCGCCTCGACGAGATCGAGTCGCGCCTGCGCCATGTGCTGAGCGCCGAGGGGATCGACGTCGAGGCGCCGGCCCTGCCGCTGCTCGCGCGCGCCGCCGATGGCAGTCTGCGTGATGCGCTCAGCCTGCTTGATCAGGCCATTGCCTTTGGCGGCGGGGCCCTGGTCGAGTCCGAGGTACGCCAGATGCTGGGCTCGGTGTCGGGCGACCTTGCCTTTGATCTGCTCGATGCCCTGGCCGCAGGCGATGGCGCGGCGCTCCTTCAGACCGTGGAGCGCATCGCTGCCAGCGCTCCGGACTTCACCGAGCTGTTGCGCGAACTCATCGCGCTGCTGCACCGTCTGGCGCTCGCCCAGCAGCTGCCCGAGAGCCTCGCGACGGAGGATCCCGACCGGGTGCGGCTCGCCGCCTTGACCGAGGCGCTCTCGCCCGAGGATGTGCAGCTCTATTATCAGGTGGCGCTGCACGGTCAGGGCGATCTCGACCTGGCGCCCGATCCGCGCGCCGGCTTCGAGATGGTTCTGCTGCGCGCCCTGGCCTTTCGTCCAGCGCGGGACGCCGCCCCAGTCGCACCGCCCAGCCCCCCTGGCGCGTCCGGGGCTCGCCCTGGCGGCGCGGCCGTGCGTGCCTTGGCCGAGACCTCACGGGTATTGCGTGACGCAGCGCCCGCCTCGACAATGCCTTCCCGGATCGAGCCGCGTGTGGATCAGGTAGCGGCGCCAGCCTTGGCGAGCACGGCCGACTGGCATCGTCTGGTCGCGAGCCTCGGGTTGCGCGGACTGGCCGCCGAGCTGGCCAATCACTGCGCCCTGGACGCTTACGCCGGCGGCTGTCTGCGGCTCAGGCTTGATCCGGCGGCCGAGCATCTGAACATTGCCAGCACTCAGGAGCGTTTGCGTCTGGCGCTGGAAGAGCGTCTGGGGCAGCCGCTGCGGATCGAGATCGCTGTGGCGCGTCCCGAGCAGGAGACCCTCGCGCGGCGTCGCCAGCGCGAGGCCGGCGAGCGTCAGCGCGAGGCCGAGGCCACCCTGCGTGAGGATGCAGTGGCGCGTGCGCTGCGCGATGAATTCGAGGCCGACTGGGTGGCCGGCAGCATCCGCCCGCTCGATCCCGATCCCTCGCTTCACTAAACCCCGTTTGATTCACCCCTTCGATTCAGAGGTTGATGCCCCATGAAAGGCGGACTTGGCGGCCTGCTCAAGCAGGCTCAGAAGATGCAGGAAGAAGTGCAGCAGGCGCAGGCGCGTCTTGCCGAGGAAACGGTCACTGGCGAGTCCGGCGGCGGCATGGTGAAGGTGACCCTGAACGGCAAGTATCAGGTGTCGCGGGTCGAGATCGATCCCTCGCTCATGGGCGACGATCGCGAGATGCTCGAGGATCTGCTCGCCGCTGCCTTCAATTCAGCCACTCAGCGCGTGGCCGAGAAGATGAAGGAGAGCATGGCCGAGCTGACGGCTGGACTGCCTCTGCCGCCCGGCATGAAGCTGCCGTTCTGATTCAGGTTGCGCGCCTGGCGCACGCATGTCTGCGCGTCCGCTGCTCGATCAGCTCATCGATGCCCTGCGCTGTCTGCCCGGCGTGGGGCCGAAATCGGCGCAGCGCATCGCCTTCCATCTGCTTGAGCGCGACCGCGAGGGCGGCGAGCGCCTCGCGCGGGTCATGGCGTGCGCCATGCGCGACATTGGTCAGTGCGACCGCTGTCGCACTCTGACCGAGGCGTCGCGCTGCGCCCTCTGTGCCGATCCGCGTCGTGACTCCGCGCAGCTGTGCGTGGTCGAGCAACCCTCGGATCTGGTGGCCATCGAACAGGCAACCGATTTTCGCGGCCTGTATTTCGTGCTCGGCGGGCGACTATCGCCCCTCGACGGCATCGGCCCAGCCGAGCTGGGGCTGGAGCGCCTGGCGGCGCGGCTCGATGAGGGCGAGGTGCGCGAGGTCATCCTGGCGATCAGTCCAACGGTCGAGGGCGGAGCAACGGCGCATTTCATTGCGGATCTGGCTGCGGGGCGGGGGCTCTCGGTAACGCGGCTCGCACAGGGCGTGCCGCTCGGCGGTGAACTCGATCATCTCGATGGTGGCACGCTTGCCTTGGCCTTCGCGGGGCGGCGCGCACTGTAAATTCCGGTTCACGCCCTAGGCGGTTCTGGTTCAAAATAAACCAATCACAGATAGATTTTTCGGTGAGCGCTTGAGAAAAACCGAAAAACTGATGTGCGATGAATAGAGTCTCGAAGAGTCTTTGATCGGTATCCGCCTTCGCGCGGTGCCCCAACGCGGCGTTCCTGGAGCAAGCACGCATGACAGATACCATCTTCGGGCGGATCGCTCGTGGCGAGCAGGCGGCGGATCTCCTCTACGAGGATGAGGATGTCGTGGCCTTTCGCGACATCAATCCCCAGGCGCCCATCCATATCCTGGTGATTCCGCGCAAGCCCATTGCCACCCTCAACGCGCTCGAGCCCCAGGACGCAGAGCTAATTGGCAAGCTCTTTCTGGCTGCGGCCCGCATCGCCGCCCAGGAAGGCATTGCCGAGCGCGGGTATCGCACGGTGATCAACTGCAACGCCGAGGCCGGGCAGACGGTGTTCCACCTGCATCTGCATCTGCTCGGCGGGCGTCCCTTGCAGTGGCCTCCCGGCTGAGCGGTTCTCGGTCGTTACCCCATGATCGCGTCGCGCCCTTGCGGTTGACGCGCTCAATTGCAAGACTGGCCCCGAAATAGCGGGAGGACGTGGCGCGCGGCGCCCTAGATATCTGATGGTAGCCTATTCCAGTGTGTCAGGCTCGGAGAG
This sequence comes from Chromatiaceae bacterium, assembly GCA_016938795.1. GTDB lineage: Bacteria > Pseudomonadota > Gammaproteobacteria > Chromatiales > Chromatiaceae > Marichromatium. The sequence continues at coordinate 22,930 of JAFGTZ010000261.1, forward strand.
CCCGGCGGCCTTTGAACTCAAGGCGGCGGGCTTTACCCTGCCCATTTTTCGTCTACTGGCGAGCGACATGGAGGCCGTGGCCGATCAGCTTGCGACGCGCGTCGGTCAGGCGCCCGATTTTTTTCGCAACACCCCGGTGGTGATTGATCTCGGGAGCTTCCCCGAGCAGGGCGAGGCCGTCGAGTTTCCGCTGCTCGTGGGGCTCTTGCGCGGCTACGGCATGATTCCCTTTGGTGTACGGGGCGGCGACAAGGCGCAGCAGCGGGCCGCTGAGGCCATGGAGCTTGCCATCCTTGGGGACAGCCATAGCCGCCCGGCGCGTGCGCATCCCGAACCAAGCGCTGACTCCGGCCTCGATGACGAGGCGGGCGGCGCCAACTCGCTCGTCATCAGCGGGCCAGTGCGTTCCGGTCAGCGTCACTATGGCGCGCGCGGCGATCTCTCGATCATCGGCCCGGTCAGCTCGGGCGCCGAGCTGATGGCCGATGGCAACATCCATGTCTATGGCGCCCTGCGCGGTCGCGCGCTCGCGGGCATGAAGGGCAATCTGGAGGCGCGCATCTTCTGTCAGGATCTGCGCGCCGAGCTGGTGGCCATCGCCGGGCATTACCGGGTCAGCGAGAACATTCCAAGCGAGTTGCAGGGAATGCCCGTCCAGATTTTTCTGGATCAGAAGATTCTGCGCATCGAAAAACTTTGAACCATTCCGGGGCCGAGCAACGGATCCCCTCTCTGGAGGCTGCTACCTTGGCAAGAATCATCGTCATCACCTCGGGCAAGGGCGGGGTCGGCAAAACGACGTCGGCGGCGTCGCTGGCCATGGGGCTGGCTCAGCGCGGACGTCGCACGGCGGTGATCGACTTTGATGTCGGTCTGCGCAACCTGGACCTGATCATGGGGTGCGAGCGGCGGGTCGTCTACGATTTCGTCAATGTCATCAATCAGGAAGCCACGCTCAATCAGGCGCTGATTCGCGACAAACGCTGTGATCATCTCTATGTGCTGCCGGCCTCGCAGACGCGCGACAAGGACGCGCTCACCCGCGAGGGTGTGGCGCGCGTGCTCGATGAGCTGGCGCAGGGGTTTGAGTTCATCGTGTGCGATTCGCCGGCAGGCATCGAGCATGGCGCGCTCATGGCCATGTATTTCGCCGACGATGCCCTGGTGGTGACCAATCCCGAGGTCTCCTCGGTGCGCGACTCCGACCGCATGCTTGGTATTCTTTCAAGCAAATCGAAGCGCGCCGAGGAAGGCGCCGAGCCGATCCGCGAATATCTGCTGCTGACGCGCTACGATCCGCTGCGCGTCGATCAGGGCGACATGCTCAGCGTGGATGATGTGAAAGAGATTCTGTCGCTGAATCTCATCGGGATCATTCCGGAGTCGAAGGCCGTGTTGAGCGCCTCGAATGCCGGCATTCCCGTCATTCTTGATCGCGACAGCGATGCCGGACAGGCCTATGCCGATATGGTGGCGCGCTATCTTGGCGAGGATGTGCCGCATCGTTTCCTTGAAGCGGAGAAGAAGGGCTTTCTGAGCCGCCTATTCAGAGGCTGACCCATGGGCTTACTCGATTATTTCCGCTCGACTCAGTCAAAGGGCTCGGCCAATGTGGCCAAGGAGCGTCTGCAGATCCTGGTCGCGCACGACCGGGCCGCGCGCGGACGCCCGTCCTATCTGCCCAAACTGCAACAGGAGATTCTCGACGTCATCCGCAAGTATGTCGATGTCGATATGAATGCCGTATCGGTCAACTACGAGCAGGAAGAGGCGCACGAGATTCTCGAACTCAACATCGTGCTGCCCGAGGCCGGGCATTCACGCCTTTAGCGCCGCCGTGCGCGGCGCCTGAAAGCGACTTGGGGGTGTGTGATCCCCCGATCAGCCGAGCAGCCGGCGGCTGAGGTCGGTGTGGATGCGTGCGAGCTGCTCCAGCGCCTCGACCTCGACCCATTCGTTTGCCTGGTGAATGCTGTCGTTCACCGGCCCGAATTCCACCACCTGGGCGCCGCTCGGTGCGATGAAGCGCCCGTCCGAGGTGCCTCCACTGGTTGACAGCTCGGGCTCGATGCCGGCCTCGGCGCGAATGGCCGCGCGCATTGCATCCACTAAAACACCGCTGGGGGTCAGAAAGGGCTCGCCCGAGAGGCGCCAGTCGAGCTGATAGTCGAATCCGCCCCGATCGAGAATGGCGCGCACCCGACGATCAAGGGTCGCGGCATCGAGCGCGGTGGAGAAGCGGAAATTAAACTGCGCCCGCAGCCGGTCGGGGATGACGTTATCGGCGCCCGTGCCCATGTTCAGATTGGCAATCTGAAAGCTGGTCGGCGGGAAATGCTCGCTGCCCGCGTCCCAGCGCTCGGCACAGAGTGCGGCCAGGGCCTCTGCGCTGGCATGGAAGGGGTTGAGCGCCTTGTCCGGATAGGCCACATGGCCCTGCTTGCCGAGCACGCTCAGATCGCCGTTCAGGCTGCCGCGCCGTCCATTCTTGATGGTGTCGCCGAGGCGCGTGCGACAGGATGGCTCGCCAACCAGCGCGTAGTCGATGCGCTCGCCGCGCGCCCCGAGCTGCTCCATGACCGCGCGGGTGCCATGGCGCGCCGGTCCTTCCTCGTCGCTGGTAATCAGAAAGGCGAGGGAGCCGCCATGCTCCGGATGCGACTTGACAAAGGCCTCGACCCCCACCACCATGGCCGCGAGCGATCCCTTCATGTCACAGGCGCCGCGCCCGTAGAGGCGTCCGTCGCGAATGACTGGATCGAAGGGATCCGTATCCCATTGATCGAGCGGCCCAGCGGGCACCACATCGGTGTGGCCCGCAAAGCAGAGCAGCGGTCCCGCGCTGCCGCGTCGCGCCCAGAGGTTGGTGACCCCACCCACCGACATCCATTCAATCCGAAACCCCAGCGCCGCAAGCCGCTCGGCAATGCATGTCTGACACCCCCGGTCCTCGGGCGTCACCGAGGGGCGGCGTATGAGGTCGAAGGCCAGTTCGAGCGTGGGGGACATGGGTTGAGTCTCGTGAGATGTCTAGTGAGGATGAGTGGCCAGTG
>JAFGTZ010000262.1 GCA_016938795.1 Chromatiaceae bacterium
CCTCAATCAACAGCTTCAGGACATCACGGGCACGGAAGAGAGGATAGCTCCTTTTTGGGATATGATCACACGGTACCAAACACCTAACACGGTGCTCCAGCCGAAGCCGGTTACGCTATCGCTTAACCGGCTCGGCTGAGCTTGTCGTTAGTCACCATGGCTTTGAAGGTCACTTTTTGTGACCTTCAAAGCCATGGATCCAGACCCTCCACCACCTCGACGGCAGCGGGAAAGCCCGACAGGCTGCTAGGCGAGGAACAGGCGCTCGATCAGATGCGCTCCGGCCACATAGGTCCCGATGGCCGAGCCCAGGGTGCTGAACAAAAAGACGAGAAAGATCCGTGCCACCCGGTTGCGCCACCAGCCGCGCGCGCTGGCAACATCGTCGCGCAGTCGGCTGAAGTCGCCCACACTGGGGTTGCGCAGTGCCAGCTCCACCGCGCCCGTGACCATGCCGGCGCCGATGGTGGGATTGAGCGAGGTGAAGGGCGCGGCCCCAAAGGCCGCGAGCACGGTGAGCGGATGGCCTCCGGCGATCAGGGCGCCAAGCGCCGAGAGGCCGCCGTTAATGACAACCCAGGCGATCACCAGATCCCAACCGAGCGCGGGGCTGGTGGAGAAGCCATAGGCAAACCCCAGCATGATGAGCACCACCAGCGCCCAGGGCAACAGACGCGGCCAGCGGCTCGGCGGCGGCACCTGTTCGAGTTCGGCGACCATGGCCTCAGGCGCGCCACGCTCACGCTCCAGCGCCTCGGCCACACCACGCAGATGGCCCACACCGATCACCGCCAGCACCCGGCGCGCACCGCTGCGCGCCGCCTCGGCGCGCAGCCGCGCCGCCATGTAGCGGTCGCGTTCCTCGATCAGCGGCACGTAGAGATCGCGTCGGTCGCTGGCAAACTCGGCAAAGGTGGTTTCAAGTACATCGCCCTCTTTCAGGCGCTCGACCTCCTCTTCGGTCACCTCGTCGGAGGAGAGCATGGCGGCAAGCAAACCGGCAAAGAGGCTATAGCGCCGCCACCAGCCCAGATTCGCCGAGATACGCTTGAGCGTGGTGCCAATCTCGCGGTCGATGAGCAGTACCGGGAGTTCGCTCTCGTCGGCCAGCCGAATGGCCATGCGCTGCTCGACGCCAGGTTCGATGCCGAACTGATCGGCCAGACGCTTTTGATAGGCCGAGAGCGCCAGGTTCGCTACCACCATAGAGACCTGGTTTTGACGAATCACCGAGAACAGATCCATGCGCGAGAGCGATTTGGGATCGGTCAGCGACTTGAAGCGGCTGCGACACAGCTCCACCGCCACGGCATCATGGTCGCCGCTCTGAATGAGACGGCGCACCTGCTCGGCGCTCACCCGCGAGACATGCGCCGTGCCCAGTAGGGTGAAGCGCACACCGTCGATGACAAGCTCGCGCATGGGTTCCGCAATCTCAGGCATCTCTGGCCCCTCGCTGACTGGATAAAACAAGGGGCGGCATCATATACCAATCACACCTAGGTTTTTCGGTGAGAGCTGGGGGATGGAGCGGTCGCGGACGCCGCGTTGGTTGAATGCGCGCGATCCCGTATCATCCACCTATCCCACGCTGATCGCCACACCCACCATGTCTCGTTCAGGCTCTCGATTCAGGCGCACCGCCGCGCTGTTTGCGCTGCTCGCACCCCTTGCGAGCGGCTGCGTCTCGGTCAAGGAGGATCGTCGCGACAATGCCCTCCAGGCCGCCACCTACCGCTACCACTCCGCCATCCGCTGGGGCTATTTCGAAGCGGCCCAGGCGCTGCTGCACCCCGATCAGCGCGCGGACTTCACGCTGCCCGACTACAGCAACATCCGGGTCACCGCTTATGAGGTGGTGCAGCCGCTCGCCGACATCGATGAGAACACCGCCGCCCAGGTCGCGGTCATCGACTATGTGCATCAGGACACCCAGGTGGTGCGCCGTGTCACCGACGCGCAGCGCTGGGGCTGGGACGAGGAGGCGCGCGCCTGGTGGCTACTCACACCCCTGCCCACGCTGCGCTGATGTGCTGTCATGCACCCCGAGACCGGACGCTTTAGCCCCGCCGCGCGTTCGCTTCTAGTCGCCGCCGCCTGTGTCATCCTCATCGCCGGGATGCAGGCCGCCGCCTCCCTGATCGCGCCCTTTCTGCTCGCGCTCTTCATCGCCATCGTCGCCAGCCCGCCCTTGCGTCAACTGCGCGCCTACGGACTGCCTTACAGCCTGGCCATGCTGGTGGTGGTGCTGGCGCTGGCCGGCATTGGCAGCATACTCGGCATCCTCTTCACCAATGCCTTCAGTGATTTCAATGCCAACCTGCCCGCCTATCAGGAACGCCTGAAGCAACTGACCGGCGACTTTGCGGCCTGGCTCGACAGCATCGGCATTCATGCCTCGCGCCAGGCGCTCCAGACCTATATCGACCCGGCGCGCGCCCTGGGTCTGGCCGGCGAGTTCATCTCCGGTCTCAGCGGGGCGCTCACCAACGCCTTTCTCATCCTGCTCACGGTCATCTTCATCCTCTACGAGGCGGTGAGCCTGCCCGCCAAGCTGCGCCTTGCCTTGCACGACCCTCATGCATCCACCGAGCGCCTGCGTCACATACTCGAGAGCGTCAACCGCTACATGGGCCTGAAAACCCTGACCAGCCTGGGCACGGGGATTGTGATCTGGGTGTGGCTGCGTGTGCTTGATGTGGATTTCGCGGTGCTCTGGGCCACCATCGCCTTTCTGCTCAACTTCGTGCCCACCATCGGCTCCATTCTCGCCGCCATCCCGGCGGTGCTGCTCGCGCTGGTGCAACATGGGCTCCAGAACGCCCTTCTGGTCACGGCGGGCTATGTCTTCGTCAATACCCTGATCGGCAATATCCTGGAGCCGCGCATCATGGGGCGGGGGCTTGGCCTCTCGACCCTGGTGGTCTTTGTTTCCCTGGTCTTCTGGGGCTGGGTGCTTGGCCCCGTGGGCATGTTTCTCTCGGTGCCGCTCACCATGGCGCTCAAGATCGCGCTCGACGCCAGCCCGCAAACCCGCCCGCTAGCCATCCTGCTCGGCCCCGAGGTGCCCGAAGCGCCGCCGCCCGCCAACAACAAGGCGCCTTGAGACGGCGCCCGCACTCTGGGCAAGGCGGCACACAAGCGGGCGGTGACGGGTTACAATGCTCTTATATCAAGCACAGATGGATTTTTCGGTGAGGGAGCGCACGAGGAAAACCGAAAACCTGATGTGCAATTAAGTATCAAACGTTGGTCCCGACGCACGGCTTGCGCGCATGATCGTTGAGCGACCCGATATTGCAAGGCGCGCACTCGCCGAGCAGCCACTGAGGTCAGCAGGATGTTTCACCCCGACAGCACCGACACCGACCGCTTCGAAGAGGTCATCCTTCTGTCTCTGCGGCGCATACTCGCCGGCTCCAGCGCCGAGGACTATTTGGCCTGGGCGCGGGCGCGCTTGCCGGCCCTGCTTGGGCTTGACGACGCCTGGCTCGCCGATGCGGAATATCAGCGCCTTGCCAACCTGCTCGCCACCGCCATCTGGAACGCGACCCCGCACCCCGCGCATGGCTACCAGCCGCACCCCCTGACTACGCCCGCACCAGACGCACCCTGCATCTGCGGCTCGGGACGGCGCTACGCCGACTGCTGCGGCGATCTTGACGGAATGCCGGAACTCTCGACCGACCTCATCTGGGAATTTCTGCTCGATGAGCTCAGCGACAAAGAGGTGCGCGATGCGCTCGCCCTGGATGCGGTGCCGCCTTCGCTTTATGCGCGCATCGCCGACCGCTGGCTCGACGCGGATCGTCCAGGCCGAGCGGTGCAGCTGCTCGAACCCCTGTTCGCCGGCGCGCTCGACACGCTCGTCGCGGATCTGGATCCGGCGCTCGATGTACTCTGCGACGCCTACGACCGGCTTGGCCACTGGCGCAAGAAACACAGCCTGCTGGAGCGCCTCTGCGCCGAAGGCACCAGCGCGCTCCAGGGCGCGGCCTGGCAGCGACGCAGCACCATCTGTCTCGACGAAGGCGATTTCGAGGGCGCCGAGGCGGCCTTTACCGCCGCGCTGCGCTGCAACCCCAACGATCCAGCCACGGCCATGCTGGAAATCACCCTGCTGGTCGCGCGTCACCGCGACACCTTAGCGCGCGCGCGCGCGCGCTTCTGGCTCCAGCGTTTTCGCCGCCTTGGCATCGACGACGAGGCGGTTCTGTATTTCTTCGAACGCGCCTGCGACAACCCCCAGGAGGCGCTGCTCGACAGCCACGCCGACATGCTCGATCCGGCACTGGTTGATCTGCACGACTGGGTCGGCGTTGTCGCTACCCGCCCCCTGCCAAGCTATGGTCTCAAACCCTTGGACGAGGCGGCAGAGACACCCGGGACGCCGCTGCCCGAAGGGGCTCCCGTCCCCGAGCGCCTGGAGTACGAGACGCACGCGACAAAGCCCGCGCAACTCGTCGCACCGGGCGCGCTGCGCCCGCTTGAGGGTGTCTGGCGCGCGCTCTATCCGGGCGGCAAACCCCTCTCCATTCAGCTCTCCGGGCGCACAGGCGAGCAGGTATGGGACGAATCAGCCTGGGTTGATTATCTACTAGGCCATCCGGAAATGGCCGACAGCCTGGAGGTGCTCGACGATCTCGCCACCGCGCTGCACGACCACCCCGAGAGCAACCTGCCCTGGATTGACCGCTCGCTGCTGCGCCCCCTGCTCGATCGCGCGGCGGACATCCTGGCCGAGGCGCTGCCCGAGACCCAGCCTTGGCACATCCCCTGGTCGGACAACGCCAATCGCCCCGTGCTGCGTCTGCTCTTTCGCCGCTATCTGTGCCTCATTAACGACGAAGCGCTCGACGAAGCCAAGCGCATGCTGGAAACCCTGCTGCGCCTTAACCCCCAGGACAACCATGGGGTGCGCGCCGAACTCATGAACCACTATCTGCGCGATGGCGAGGACGAGCACGCCCTCACGCTCGCCCAGCGATTCCCGAACGACCTGCTCGCCGATCTGGCCTATGGCGAGGTGCTCGCGCTCTACCGGCTTGGCCGTCAGGATCGGGCTCAGCTTGTCCTGGGCACAGTCATGCGCAGACTGCCCCGGATCCCCGCTTATCTAACGCGCGAGCGTATCAAGCGCCCGCGTCTTGATCCGCGCGGCATCACGCTCGGCGGCGACGATCAGGCCTGGCTCTATCGCGAGGCCATGCGCGATGTCTGGGCCGCCGAACCTGGAATTCTGGCCTGGCTGAAACGCCTCACGGCCTGACCGATCCCCTTCATCACTGACCTCCTTGCCGAGGACATACAGGTTAGCAAGCGATGGAAACACTCTACCGGATCGTTTTCTCAGGTCAGCTAGCACCAGGCAAGCGGCCTCAGGATGTCATTCCCGCGCTCGCGGCCAAGTTCAGAATGCGTCAGGAACAGGCCCGGACCATTCTGCTCAAGGGCACGGATCAGACGCTCAAGCAAAACCTCACTGCCGCCAAGGCCGAGCGCTACGATCAGGCGCTCACCGAGCTAGGGCTGGTAGTACGCATCGAGGCCCAGGAGCCGGAGCCGGAAAACAGCTTCGATCAGCCCTCGGTGTTGCGCGCCTACCCACTGGAATCCGAATCCGCCGAGCCGAGCCCAGAATCCAGCGCCCCGGTCGCCAGCCAGGCGGCGGCCCATGCGGGCGAGGGATCGGGCAGCCGCTGCCCCAAATGCGGCGCCTACGAGGTCTCGGCCCTCACCGGCGTTTGCCAGGCCTGCGGCGTGGTGGTCGAGCGCTATCTCGAAAATCACGGCCTGAACGGCGAGGCGCCACCGCCCCCGCCCACCAACCCCTATGCCCCGCCGCGCGCCCGCAGCGCTCCGCCGCGCTCGCTCGCCACAGCCAGCGCCGACACCTTTCATGAACCGAGCGCCGTGCCGGCTGGACGGGGCTTCGGCTGGATCGCTGACGCCTGGGGGCTGTTCAAGGCCCAACCCTTCGTCTGGATTGGAGCGCTGCTGCTTTTCTATCTCATCGTCATCCTGGTCAGTCTGGTCCCGCTGGTGGGCTCTCTCGCCACCACCCTGCTCGGCCCCATGCTGAGCGCCGGACTCATGATGGGCGCCCACGCCCAAGCCCAGGGCGCGCGCTTCGAGCTGAGCCATCTGTTTGCCGGCATCAGCACCCGCGCGGGCCCACTCGCGCTGGTGGGACTGGTCTATTTGCTGCTCATGGCGATCCTCACCGTGGTCATCATTGTGCTCATGATGCTCATGGCCCCGGCCCTGCTTGGATTGAGCGCCATGAGCGGCCAATCGCCCGAAACCCTCGACCCAGCCGCCATGCAGCAGATCATGACCAGCCCCGTGATGCTGCTGCCCGTCCTAATCGGGGTCGCACTCGGCATCCCGCTCGCCATGGCTATGATGTTCGCGCCCGCGCTGGTGGCCATCGACGGGGTTGGCGTGCTCTCGGCCTTCTGGCTGAGCCTGCGCGGCTGTCTGAAGAACATCCTGCCCTTCCTGCTCTATGGCATCGCGGCCCTGGGGCTCTTCATCCTGGGCATGATTCCGCTCGGACTGGGCCTGCTGGTGGTGCTGCCCCTGCTGTTCATCGCCCTCTACAGCGCCTATCGCGACATTTACCACGCCTAGCCATCCCCGTCCCGCGCCTCACCCGAGGCGCGGGATACGCTCGCATCGTCTTCGCAACGCAAAGATCCCCCGCGTCCGCCAAGGCTTTCCCTATAATCAGCATTCGGGAGGGAAATACTCGCGCCCGCCAGAGGACGGCGGCACTGCGCGCGAGCGGCTACGACATCAAGACAGGGGGACAGCGCCATGAGCGCCGACGATTACCAATATTTCCGCAACTCGCCCGTCACGGCGGGCCTGAGCGACGAACAGACCGCGACCTTGGCCGGCATTGCCTGCTGCCGCCGTCTGGCGGATCAGGAGATTCTCATCGACGAGGGGCATGTGGACAACGCGCTCCACGTTATCTGCGAGGGCGCCCTGGCCGTGACCCGCGATCTCGGCAACGGCAACTTCATCACCATGCATGTGCTGCGCACCGGCGATCTGGCCGGCGAACTGGGCTTCATCAGCGGGCGTCCGCACACCGCCACCCTGCGCTCGCTCGGCCAGACTCAGGTTTGTAGCGTGGAGCGCGAGGCCTTCGAGTCGCTGCTGCCCCAGGATCCCTGGCTGGTCTATCAGGTGCTGCGCAACATCATCGAGGTCAGCCAGGACATCCTGCGCCGCATGAATGCCGAATATGTGGAAATGACCAAGTACATCCACCGCCACGGCAGTTATTGAGCCGCCACTGCGGGCAGCACGGCGTCGATCGTCGGGACGCAAGCGCGACGATCGGGCGCCCGGAGCGCCTGGGGAAACCCCAAAACCGATGCGCGATCAGTATGGTCGCGCTCAGGCGCGCGCCTCATCGAGCAGGCGCGCGATGCGCTCCAGCTCGAACAGACGGGCATCCTCAGGCGCCACGGCGCGCGCCCGGGCCAGATAGCGCTGCGCGCGCTCCATATAGCCCACATCCCAGCCCTGGGCGTGCATCTGAAACAGCAACGCCTGCGCCACCCCCAGACTGAAGAGCGCGCAGCGCGGTTCCTCGTCGGCCAGCCCCTGCAACACACGGATGGCGCGCTCCCGATCCCCGCGTTCAAGCGCACTCACCGCCGCGCCATAACGCTCTCGAGCGTCCGCATCAGCAATGCTCGACGCGGGCAGATGGGCACGCCGCTCCCCATGGATCCGCAACCGCCAACGCTGCCAGGGGCGGCGCTCAGCGGCGTCGAGCAGCGGCAGCAAGGGCAGACGCTGCAAGGGCGAAGGAGGCGCCTGGGTGAACAACAGATAGAGCGCCGGCACCAAAAAGAGCGTCAGCAGAGTCGAGAAGGCAAGCCCCCAGACAATGGCCGTGGCCACCGGCCCCCACATGAGCGACTCGCCGGCCAGCCCCGTAGCTAGCGAGACCAGACCCGCAACCGTGGTCAGCGAGGTGATGAGGATAGGCAGCAGACGCCGACGTGCGGCAATGACAATGGCCCAGGCCACCCCGCGCCCCTGATTGAGATGACGGTTGGCGGTGCTGATCAACACAATGGCGTCGTTTGCGGCAATGCCGGCCAGGGCCACCACGCCGTAAAGCGTATAGAGGCTGAGCGGATTGCCGCTCGCGAACAGCCCGAGCACCACCCCGATAAAGGCCATGGGCACGGCCGCAAGCACCAGCAACGGCTGGCGATAGCTCACGAACTGGGCGCCGAGAATGAGATAGATGAGCCCCACCCCGACCAGAAAGAGCGCCGCGATGGCGTTAAGGCTCTCGACAATGTCGTCGTTCTGGCCGCTGAGATCGAGATCCACCCCCGGGAAGCGACGCCCCTGCTCGGCCCAGAAGGCGCGGATGGCCGCGTTGGCGCGCATGGCATCGGTGCGCTCGGCGTCGATATCGGCCTCGACCGTGATGGCGCGGCGGAAGTCGTAGTGGCGGATATTGCTGGTGGTCTGGAGCGCCTCGCTGAGGAGCAGCTTGCCGAGCGCAATCTCGCTGCCATCGGAGAGGCCCAGCGGATGATCGAGAAAGGAGCGCGTCCCGGTGAGTGCGCCCGGCTCGCCGCGCACCCGCACCTCCAGACGCTCGCCTTCGTGTTGCATGCTCGCCACCACCTCGCCATCGCCGTAGAGGCGCACCACGCGGGTCACCTCGCTCGGATCGAGCCCGGCGCGCACCAGGGCATCGGGATCGAGCCGCACGCGCAGCTCCATGCGCCCGCGGGTGTCGTCGTCGCTGATGTCGATCACCCCAGGCTGCCCGGCGAGAAAGTCCTTGATGGCCGCCGCCGCCGCGCGAATCTCGGCGACATCGTCGCCGCGCACCTTGACGTTGATGGCCTTGAGGGTTGGCGGCCCGATCTTGCGACGCAGAAAGGAGTGCTCCAGCGGCCCCGGCACCTCGGCCAGGGGCTGGCGCAGTGCCTCGATAATCGCATCCACCCCGCGCATCCCCGGCTCCAGCGGGGCGAGACTGACAAAGAGCTGACCCTGCTCTTCGCCAAAGCTCGGTTCGGTTTCGGTGAAGCGCTGCCCCGCATAGCGGATCACCGCCTCGGCCTCACCGGGCCTGAGTTCGGCACGCACCCGCGCCTCGATCGCCTCCAGCGTCTCCAGCGTCCGCGCCACCGGCGTACCGGGCGGCATCTCCACATTGATGTAAAACAGCCGGTAGAGATCGGTGGCGAAATAGTCCACCCGCACCAATCCAGCCGCCACCATAGCCAGGGCGCCGCCGAGCAGCCCCAGCCCGAGCAGGGGCGCAAGCCAGCGCCGGCGCAGCACGCGGATGAGCGCGCGCCCGTAGAGACGCCGCAGCCAGGCGATGAAGCGGCGACGCCAGCGCTCGATGCGCGAGGGGCGCTCGCGCGCGAGCCGCGCCCCGAGCATGTGGCTGGGCAGCATCCAAAACGCCTCGACCAGACTGATGAGCAGGGCCAGGGTTACCACAGCGGGCACAAACTGCATGTAATCGCCGAGCACGCCAGGAATGAACATGAGCGGCAGAAAGGCCGCGATGGTGGTGAGCACCGCCGAGACCACCGCCACGCCCACCTCGCCCAACCCCGCAAGCGCGGCCTCCACCCCTTCCAGGCCGGTGCGCAGCTTATGGTGAATGGCCTCCACCACCACGATGGCGTCATCGACCAGCATCCCCAGCGCGATCACCACCGCCAGCAGGGTGGTTGAATTGAGCGTTTGACCGAGCAGCGCAAGCAGCACAAAGACCCCGGCGAGCACGAAGGGAATGCCGAGACTGGTGAGCAGCGCGACGCGCAAACCCAGAAACAGCCACACCATGACCAGCACCAAGGCCAGCCCGATGAGCGCATTGTTCTCCATGACCGCGATGGCGCGTCGGGTGGCCTGGGTCTGATCCTCCAGCAGCACCAGACGCAAGCCGAGACGCTCCAGCGCGGCCTCGCGCTCGGCCATGTAAGCGCGAATGGTTTCGAGCAGACGGATGTTGTTGACCTGATCGGACTTGAACACCGAGAAGAGCACCGCCGCCTGCCCCTCGAAACGCACCAGCTCCTGCGGATCCTCGTGCCCGCGCACAATCTCGGCGACCGAGCCAAGCGGCAGCTCCCCGGCGGCCCCCACCACCGGCAGACGCGCCAGATAGCGCGGGTCGGCGCTGGTGCCCGCCAGTCGCACGAACCACTGCTGATCGCCCAGCTCGATGTCACCTGCGGCCAGATCGCGAAAATAGGCCGTCACGGTATCGGCCAGATCCACCGGCGAAAGCCCAAGCCCCACCAGCCGCGCCGGATCGAAGGCCACCCGCAGCTCGGGCGCGGTCTCGCCGATGCTCTCCACCCGATCAACCCCCGAGAGCCGCTGCAGATCCTTGCGCACACCAACCGCGCTGCGGCGCAGACGCTCATCGTCGCTGATGCCGGCGAGCGCCAGGGTGGCGGTGGGAAAGGCGTTGGCGCTGCTCACCTCGACAATCTCGGGCGCGCGCGCCTCGGCGGGCAGTTCGCGCAGCCGACTCTGCACCTCGCGGCGCAGATCGTCCATGCGCTGATCGAAGGTCTCGGGCGCGATGTCCTCGAAGCGCACCAGAATGGTCGAGAGCCCTTGCCGGCTGTTGCTGCTGACAAACTTGGTATCGGCAACCTGCTCGATGCCCTCCTCCAGCGGCTCGGTCAGACGCCGCTCCACATCCTCGGCCGAGGCGCCCGGCCAGAGTGTGCGCACCGTGACCCAGTTGAAATTGACGCTCGGATCCTGCTCGCGCGGCAGCTGCGCATAGGCCAGGGCGCCCAGCACCAGCACCAGCGCGAAGCTCAGGTTGGTAAAGACATGGTTGCGGATGAGGCGTGCGTACATGGCTCGATAGACTCAGGGCAGGCGCACGCGATCACCATCGGCGAGCTGAAAGCGCCCGTCCAGGATGAGTCGCGTCTCGGCGGGCAGATCGAGCGGCGCGGGATGTCCGGGACGCGCACCCGCGAGCGCGACAAAGCGCGCCGTCTCGCCCTCAAGCACAAAGACGCCCAGAACCCCGTCGCGGCGCACCAGATAGTCGCTCGGCACCAGGCGCTCGGCGCCCACCCAGCGCAGCCGCCCGCTGGTGCCGGGCGCAAGCCGGCCCTCGACTAGGCTCAAACGTACCTCATAGGTACGCAGCCGCGTCTCCAGCAGCGGCAGCAGGGTGCGCGGGCGCAGCCCCAGGCGTTGCGCCCGGCCCACGAACTCGATGCGCTCAGCAGCCTCCAGGCTCGCCAAATCCTGCTCCTGAACGCGCGCACTCACCTCGATGTTCTCGTCATCGAGCAGACGCAGCACTGGCGTGCCGGGCACCACATAGTCGCCAAGGCTGGCGATGCGCTCGATGACCACCGCCGCAAGCGGTGCGCGCAGCGCGCACTGGCGCACCGAAAGGCGCGCCGCCTCCAGCGCCGCCTCCAGTTCACGAACCCGAGCGCCGAGGGTGCGCGCATCGGCCTCGCGCTTATCCAGCTCTTCGCGCGAGATGCTGCGCTTGGCCGAGAGCTGACGGGCATTCTCCAGTTGCTGATCGGCAAAGTCGCGGCTGACGCGACCTGCCTCCAGCGCCGCCTCGGCGCGCACGACTTCAATCTCGTGGCGCTCGCAGTCGAGCCGCGCCACCAGCTGACCGGCAGTGACCCGATCGCCCACCACCACCTCGATGGATTCGATAACCCCGCTGATCTCCGCGCTCAGGCGCGTATCGTTGAGCGCTACCGCAAGCGCCGGGGCATCGCGCTCGGGCGTGATGAGCACGCGGCCCAGCTCGATCACCGACACCGGCACCGCCTCTGCCGCCTTGGGCGCAGAGGCGCCGCCAAGCCAGAGCCCGCCAACCAGCGCAACAGCGAACAAAGCGATCAGAAGTCTCGCCATGGCCTACCCCCAGAGCAGCCAGCCGTGCATCTTTCGCTTAAGCATAGTCGAGCCGAAGCGGTTACCATGGCGCCATCGTCCGCCTGCCGCCCCGAGGTGCGCTCCATGCTTCTGACCTTGCTCGTGATGCTGGCCCTGTTTGTGGTGATCGCACTCTACGCGGTCACGGTCTACAACCACCTGGTGCGGCTTAAGCACAATGTCGCCAAGGCCTGGTCGAACATCGACATCGCGCTCAAGCAGCGCCACGACGAACTGCCCAAGCTGGTGGCGGTCTGTCAGCAATACATGCAGTACGAGCAGGAGACCCTGGAACGCGTGATTCGCGCGCGCGGCGCGGTCTTCGAGGCCGGACAGCTCGGCGATGCGCGCGGACTGGGCGCGGCGGAGAGCGAGTTGCGCCTGGGGCTTGGACAGCTCTTCGCGCTGGCCGAAAACTATCCCAACCTCAAGGCCGATGAGAGCTTCCGCCAGCTCGGGCAACGCATCAGCCAGCTTGAGGAAACCATCGCCGACCGGCGCGAGCTCTATAACGAGAGCGCCAATCTCAACAACGTCCGCATCGAGCAGTTTCCCGATGTGCTCATTGCCCGACTCTTCGCCTTCCGCCCGGCGGATCTGCTCGAATTCAGTGCCGAACGGGCCGATGTGGACGTGCGCGCCCTCTTTGGTTGACGCCCGCCCCCCATGCTGGAGTCGCTGACCCACAAGGCCGCCGTCGCCGATCCGGTGGAATTCTGGATCGCCATCTGCGTTGCCGCCGGCATCGCCGCCTTCGCCCTCTATCGGGCCTTGCGCGCCTTCTCCGGTCTGCGCCTGATCGCCGACACCCCGACCGCGCGCATCCGCTCCGCGCCCCAGGGACATGTCGAACTCCAGGGGCTCGCCCAACCGCGCGGCGAGCCCCTCCCAGCGCCGCTCAGCACGCGCCCCTGTGTCTGGTATCGCTACCGCATCGCCGAGCGGCGCTCAAGCGGGCGCAACGAGTCCTGGGTCACGGTCGAACAAGGCGAGGCCGAGGGGCCCTTCCTGCTCGACGACGGCACCGGACACTGCCTGGTTGAACCCAAGGGCGCGCGCCTGCACTGCGCGCACCGCGAGACCTGGTACAGCGGACGTCGCGGCGGGCGCCCGAACGAGTCGGGCGACGGCTGGAGCGGGCTCCTGCTTGGGGGGCGCAAACGCTGGCGCATGAGCGAGGAGCGCATCCAGGCGGGCGACTTTCTCTATGTGCTCGGACATCTCGAAACACCGCGTCGCGACAGCCGCGAGCGCGAGC
>JAFGTZ010000263.1 GCA_016938795.1 Chromatiaceae bacterium
GGTCGATAACCAGCAGCAGATCGGCACTCATCCGGGCTCTCCTTGTTGGGTGGACTGAGGTTGTTGCCATAGGCGCTATCCGTAGCAGGCAACGGATGCGCTCGAGGTTGTTGCAAGATCCGACTTCGGCAGGCGCGACCCGCTGCACAGGGCCGTTACTTAAAGCCGATTGCGCCAGCCACCAAGGCGGGGCGCGCTCGGCGGCGCGGTGGCCTTGGGGCCATCGGTGAGCAAAGCGCCTTGGATGACACGCTGGCCGCCGAGCCAGAGCGCGGCAGGCTCATCCACGGGGTAGGCGCGCAGGTCGTCGAGCCTTGGGTCCATGAGCGTCTCCAGATGATCGAGCAGCCGATTCAGCGCGTTCAGGGTGCCATGCACCAGAAAAACCGAGCGCTGCACCGCCACACCCTCGGCGCGCACCGCACGATGAATGCGGCGCAGGCGGCGCGGATCGGCAATATCGTAGGCCAGCAGATACCAGCCGGGTGTTTGTGCCATGCGGCTAGGCCGCGATCACCAATCCGGCGCCGAGCGGATCGGCCCGCCCCTTGCCGCGCGCCAGCACGGCGCGATGGCGCTGCACCCAGCCAAAGAGCAAGCTGTCGGTCGCGGGATCGAGATCGTCCGCGAGCTGCGCGAAGAGCGCCCGCGCGGTGCGCTCATCGAGCACGCACTCGTGCACCGAAAGCTGACCGTCGAGCCGCCACTCGCGCAGACTGCGCAGCGAGTGGCGGCGGGTACGATCGTTGCTGATGTCGTAGGCGAAGACGGCAAGGCGCTCGGGCATGGGCCGCGCTCCGGAGCCAAAAAGATCTGGGGGCTATTGAAGCAAATGGCGCGACGGGTGGCGGGTGGCGCAAGCTTGTGGGCTGCCGGGTAGGCTGGTGCTTGGAGCGCACCCATTGTTATGCAACGGCGCGAGGCCGTTTTTCATGCCTTGGCGAAAGGCTTCGTGGTGCGTACTCTACTCAGGCGGGCGGAACTCGTATCGAACCATGATCAAAACCTACGCCAACAAAGCCACGGCCGCCGTGGCAGCCGGGAAAAAGCCTAAGGCCTTCAATGCAGACTTGACAAGGATTGCCCAGCGTAAGTTGGCATTGCTGAATCGTGCTGTTACCTTGGATGAGCTGCGCATTCCGCCCGGAAATCGTCTTGAAGCCTTGTCCGGCAATCGACGCGGACAGCATAGTCTCCGGCTCAATAATCAGTGGCGATTGTGTTTTGTCTGGCGAGAAAGCCATGCATGGGAGGTTGAAATCGTTGATTACCACACCTAAACCGACCGGGTCCATCAGGGCTGAAGACCTCCAGTCGTTGGATTTTGCCGACATTGCCGACGGTGATCTGGAGCCTGTGTCACCCGGCGAGATTCTGGTGCACGAATTTCTTGAACCCCTCGGCATGACTCCGGGCCATCTGGCAAAGGCAATTGGTGTCCAGCAGGAACGCATTCGCGCGATTTTAGCGGGACGTCGAGCCATTAGCGCCGATACCGGGTTGCGTTTATCACGATTCTTCGGAATGAGTGATGCTTTCTGGATCGGTCTACAGGCTGACTACGATGCAGCGAAAGTGCGATCCGAAATCGCCGATGAACTGGCCAGGATTCAACCCTTGGACAAGATTGCTTGATGAGGACGTTCTTGATCCGCCCTTGAGTGAGCGCCTGGCGCGCAAGCTTGTCGCGCCCACGTCGCCACATCCTGCACACGACACTGAGGAGAATTCCTTGCAGGAGTCCTTGGTGGCATGTTTCAGGCGGGTCGTCCCTTCGAACACTGGGCCTATCGGCTGATTGGCGATGCGAGCCTGAACACGGCGAGCATGACGCTGCTCAGCCGTTTGCTCGCACGCGGCGAGCTGCGCACGCCGCGTGCCTGGCTGCTGCGCGAGGGCCTGCCGCCTGCCTTGCGGCAGGCGCTGCGCATCCAGCTGCCCCTCGCCTGCGCCCTGCCCGGGGCCTCGCGCCCCCTTCACGGCCTCTGGCTGGTCGAGCAGACCAATGGGGCTCTCTTCTGTCATGCCATCGAGCGCACCACGGCGAGCGCCTGCATTGGCGGGCGCGTCGAGCCCGAACTGGCGGTGCTCGATCCCGAGGCGCCCTGGATCGAGACGCTCTCTGCCCATCTGGCCGCGCATCTGCTGCCGAGCCCTGGCGCGGCGCGGGTGGTGGCCGATCAGCCCTCTGATCGCCAGATCCTCGCACGGGTTGAGCGCGCGCTGCTGCGCGCGGCGCTCGGCGCCTTTCTGGCGGGCGTGGATGGCGAGGCGCTGGTCCAGGTTCGCGCTGAGGGTTGCGCGACGCCGGCGCGCTTCAACCACTATGCGGCTGGTTCGCAGTCGCAGTGTCGCAACCGTATTCAGGCCGCACGCGCCTATCCCGCGCTTGCCGATGTGCTGCGCGAGGACTGGCGTCTGCGTCGCGCCATCGATCAGGGCGAGGCGCTCGCACCACTGCTTGGCGCGCGGCTCGGGCTCAAGCCGCGCCTGCTCGCGCGTACGCGCAGCCTGCCGATTCGGCTGCCCAAGGCCCAGCGCCTTGCGTTGCTTCGGCAGCTCGCCGAACTGCCCGCCGACTATCTGCCGGACACCACCGAGGACTGGACCTGCGCGCAGCGCCTAGCCGAACCGCTGCTCGATCTGGCGCAACTGCTCAGGGTCGAGCCCGCCTCTTTGCTCAAGCCACTGCGCGCGGGCTGGCGCTCGGGCCTTGAGGCGCTGGAGCGCGAGAGCGGCGCACCCTTCAACCCGCACGCTATCCTGGAGATGATGCAGGCCACTTATGAATATGGCCTGCGCCCCGCGCTGCTGGCCGCGCGCGTGGCCGGTGAGTCGCTGTCGAACCCGGTGCCCCGTCAGGCACCGCGCGCCTTCTATCCCCTGTGGTTTGGGCGCTATGGTCTGGCGCGCCTGGCCGGGATGGCGGCGCGCTGGCGCCGCGAGAGCGCGCGGCTCAGCCTGCAACATCTGGGTCTTGAAGAGACTGATAAGCCCCTGCGCTGGACCGCGCTGCTGCCCGGAATCCACAGCCATGGCCCCTGGTGCATCCAGGAGCTGACCAGCCAGCAGGCGCTCGATCAGGAAGGGCTGCGTTTGTCGCATTGCGTGGGCGGCTATGCGTTGGAGTCGCTGCTTGGCGAGAGCTTCATCTTCGGGGTGCGCGACCGGCTTGGTCAGTCCTCATCGACCTTCGAACTGACCCCGGGCGAGCAGGGCTGGCAATTGGTGCAGCACAGGGCACATGCCAACAGCGAGCCGACGCCCGAGGAACAGGCGCTGGTGGGGCGCTTTTTGCAGCAGGTGGTGGCCAAGGTATCGCCCGCACGGCTTGCCGCCGTGATCGAGGAACGCCAAGCCCTGCTCAACACCATGCCCGGACTCGCCGAGCGCCTGGCCAACTATTCCGACCAGCGTCTCTTCATCGGCCCCGACACCGAGCTTGCCGACCAGCTCGCCACCCTGGTAGAGCCCTTCCACCCCGCCGAGGCACGCCGTGCCGGACTGGCGGCCCATGCGCGCAAGACCGCCGCTTTGTGGCAAGCTCCGTAGGGTGTGCAATGCGCGCCGTTGTGTCGGTCTTCGAGCCTTGCGCGTGGTAGGCGGTGCGTACCTACGCCAACTCAGTCTGACTCAGAAGAGATCAGCATGCGTTCCGGTGCGCTCAAAAATCACCTCATCCGCGTGGAGTTTATAGATCAACAGCCAGTCGGGCTCGATGTGACATTCACGGCGGCCCTGATAGGAACCAATCAATGCATGGTCGCGCACCTGCTCGGGCAGGGGTTGCTGCGCGATGATCAAGCGCATGAGGGTTTTGAGCTTGTCGGTATCCTTGCCGCGCTTGCGCGAGCGTGTCACATCCTTCTCGAAGCGCTTGGTATAGCTGGGCCTGAGCATTTAC
>JAFGTZ010000264.1 GCA_016938795.1 Chromatiaceae bacterium
ATCTTGTACTACCGTCAACCACGAGGCCTGCGCTTTCCGGTTTGGCTGAGTTGCCGTAGGCGGGGTAGCAGAGAGAGCGCGCCGTGTCGGCGGGTGTGACGTTCGGCATGATAGGAAATTGCCGCGACTTGGGGGTGCCTGCTGCGCACCGCGATATCGGTGAGAAACAGATAGAGGATGCTGGCGCCAAAACGCCAGGAGCGTTCCACCGCCCGGATATGCTGGCGAATGCGACATAACGAGGCTTCCGCACTGCGTCGGCCCTGGCGGGCTTCGGCCCAGGCTTCCACTGCGCAAATGAAGTCCTGCCAGGGTTGCAGTCGATGGACGGCGTTGACCCGCAGAATGATTTCACAACGGCGCAGGGTGTCGGCGCTGTCGTCGGTCCAGATGCCCATGGTGGCGCGCATCACCTTGATGAACAGCCACATGTAGAGATTACGGTCGGGTGAGACGAGGCTTTCGGCGCGAGCGAAACGCGCTAAACCGCTCGGAATATCATTTTGCAGAATGTCGATGAGCCCGAGGTACCCCAATGCGGCAGCCTGTGGTCTTACTCCTGTCACCAACTGCATTTGAGCAACCCACGCCTCCCGCCAATGGTCGAGGCAACTCCGTAGATAGGACTGTGCCGCGGACAGATGGTTGCGGTAGAACTCGGTCCACCCCAGGGCATAATGACCAATGGCGAGGACGGCTTCTCGTGGAACCTCGTCGTACGGCGTATCGATGATCCTGCTGGCGGCGAGCATGGCCTCCCGACTGCTATACTGCGAGCTCACAGTCGTCCATTGTCCATAGCGCAGTCCCAGGAGGGGCCACCCCCGGCGGCCGAGGGTTTCGCCGAGTTCCTCGAGCGCACTGGCATCGGACAAAACCCTCTCCGAGCTGTAGCCATAGAGTGCTCGGGTGGCGAGATAGTGATCGCAGAGGGGGGCATAGCGCTCTGCAGTGGCGTTCTCGAGGCACGTAAGTGCTTTTTCACTGTTGGCCAGCGCCTCGCGATAAGCGGCTAACTCCAGCGCGGTACGACTGGCGCGGGCAAAGAAGCGGCCCGC
>JAFGTZ010000035.1 GCA_016938795.1 Chromatiaceae bacterium
GCGGCCCTTGACGCGGCATCCGAGACCAACGAGCGCGCCCTGGGGCTTGCCGATGAGCTGCATCGGCTGCGCGCGCGTTACCTCGACGAGGAGAGCCGTCACTTCGCCGCCTCGGACGCACCCGACGCGCAAGGCGCCGAGGCGGGCGGCGGGCCGCGCATCGAGCTGTTTTGAGCGTACCGTTTCAGGCCAGGCTTTTTGAGGAAAGGCGCACCATAGGAGCGCAAATGCAATGAACGATTCCACCCTGCCGCGCACCCTGCTTGAGGAGGATAGCGAGACACTGATCGCCGACTGGCTGGAGAGACTGCGCGCGCGCTGGCACCAACAAGGCGCCCCGGGCGACGATCCCGTTATCCTCAGTGTGCATCTGAACTCACTCCATGCCGCGCTCTGCGACGCCCTCAACGAGCCGCGCACGACGCCATTTGCACTGGATCCCGAGAGCCGGCTCGCACGCGAGCTCGGCGAACTGGTGCACCATCAGACCCGGCAAGGCGCCTCCGCCGAGGAGGTCACCGATCTGGTCAGCGCGCTCAAGCCGCTGCTGATGAAGCGCATGGAGCCCATGCTGCATGCCGATCCGGCGGCGGCCCTGCCCCTGTGGCTGTGGCTCGACGAGGTGTTCGAGCGTTTGCTTGGCTTTACCTTCGCGGCCTTTATCGAAACCCGCGAGCGCATCATCACTCAGCAAAGCCTCTCGCTGCTGGAGCTGTCCACCCCGGTGCTGCGTCTCTGGCATCAGGTGTTGCTGCTGCCGCTGGTGGGCGTGGTCGATACGGCGCGCGCGCGCCACTTCACCGAGCGCCTGCTCGAATCGGTGGCGCGCTACGAGGCGCTGGTCACCATCATCGACGTCACCGGCGTGCCGGTGCTCGACACCAGCGTGGCGCGTCATCTCATGAAAACCATCGACGCCGCGCGCCTGCTTGGCACCCGTATCGTCATGACCGGCATCAGCCCCGAGGGCGCCCAGACGCTCACCAAGCTTGGCATCAGCTTCAGCGAGGTGACCGCCCGCGCCTCGCTGCGCGCCGGCATCGCCGAGGCGCTCTCGCTCATCGGGCGGCGCATCGCGCCTCTGGAGCAAGCCCGGCCATGAGAATCCCCATCCTGCGCCTGGGCCGCATACTGCTGGTGTCCATCCAGGTCGATCTCACCGACACCGACGCCATGCAGTTCCAGAGCGATCTGGTGGCGCGCGTGGCCGAGATTGAGGCGCTCGGCGTGGCCATCGACATCACTGCGCTCGACGTGGTGGATTCCTACATGGCCCGCGTCATCAACGACACCGCCAGCATGTCGCGTCTGCTCGGCGCCGAGGTGGTCATCTGCGGCGTGCAGCCCTTTGTGGCGCTCACCCTCGTCGAGATGGGCCGCGAGCTGCTCGGGGCCGACTGCGCCTTCAATCTCGATCAGGGCCTGGAGATGCTGCGCGAGCGCATCGCCCAACGCGGCGATGCCGAACTCGGCGAGGACGACGATGCCTGGCCCATCAACAACTGAACGCCTCCGGGTGCGCGACCCCAACGATATCGTCACCGCGCGGCGCGCGGCGCGCGAACTCTGCGCACAGCTCGGCTTCGGCAACGCCGACCAGACCCGCCTGGCCACGGCCGTGTCGGAGCTCACCCGCAACGTCATCCAGTACGCCGGCGAGGGGCGCTGTCAGATCGAGGATGTCTCCGACGCACACAGCCTTGGGGTGCGTGTCACGGTCGAGGACCAAGGCCCCGGCATTCCTGACATCGAACGCGCCCTGCGCGACGGCTACAGCACCAGCGGCGGGCTTGGCGCCGGGCTTCCCGGCACCCGGCGGCTGGTCGATCACTTCGAGATCAGCTCGCGTCCTGGGCTGACCCAGGTCATCATCACGCTCACGAGGCGGCGCTAGGGCATGAGACGCGGGGAGCTGGAGCACGGCCCGAGGAGCGAACCCCATCCCCATGGCGTGGAGACTGCGGCCACGCCTGACAGCCTGTCGCTCTCGATCACGGTCGAGGCCGACATCATGGCGGCCTGCCGCGAGGCGCGCCTGCTGGCCGAGCGCGCCGGACTCGATCGCACCGCCACCTATCATGTCGCCACCGCTGTGGCCGAACTGGCCACCAATCTGGTGCGCCACGCCGGCGGCGGGCGCCTGTCTCTGCGCCGGCTGCTCACGCCGCCCGGTGTGGAGCTGATCGCCGAGGATCGCGGCCCCGGCATTACCGATCTGCGCCTCGCGCTGAGCGATGGCTACAGCAGCGCGGGCAGTCTCGGCTGCGGTCTGCCGGGCGTGCGCCGACTCATGGATACCTTCAGCATCCGCTCAGCCCCCGGCGAGGGCACGCGCATTGAGGCGACCAAATGGATACGTCCCTGACGCCGGCCCCCGCACTGCTCGATCCGGCGCCACTCGATCCGGCGGTGCTCGGCACGGCCCTGCGCCCGGTGGCGGGCGAACGTCTGTGTGGCGATCAGCTCGGTTGCTGGCGCGCGCAGCCGGGCCTGCTGCTGGCCCTGGCCGATGGGCTCGGGCATGGCGCCGAGGCGCACAGAGCGGCGAGCACCGCCATGCGCACGCTCGCCGCGCTCGCCGGGGCCGCGCTCGCCGAGGCCTTCGCGCACTGCGACCGTCGGCTGAACGCGACCCGAGGCGCGGCGCTCGCGCTGGTGCGCATCGAGCCCGAGATGGCGGCAGGCAGCCAAAGCGGCGGAGCCCGGCTCACCCATGCGGCGGTCGGCAACATTCGCACCCTGGTGTGGTCGCAGGGACGACTGCGCCGGCTCGGCGGGGCGCGCGGCATTGTGGGCGCGGGCTATCGCGAGCTGCGTCAGGAACAGCTCGCACTTGACCCCGGCGATTGGCTCGCGCTTTATTCAGACGGGCTCCCCGAGGAGGCGGCCATCGAGGATGCGCTCGCGCGGCTCGACCGCCAGGGTGTGCCCCGTCTCGACCGGATTGCCGCCGAACTGCTCGAACGCTGGGCGAATCCCAACGACGATGCCGCGCTCCTGCTCTATCGACAGCCGGGCTGAGCCCCGCACTGGGTGAGGCTCCAGATCCCACTCCTAACACGCAACAGGCGCCCACAACGCACCCGAGAAGACACATGAACGATAGCATCCGTTACCGACTCATCACCCGCAGCGACTTCGACGGCCTGGTCTGCGCCGTGCTGCTGAAGGAACTCGATCTGATCGACGACATCCTCTTCGTGCATCCCAAGGACATGCAGGATGGCAAGATCGAGGTCAGCGAGCGCGACATCTCCACCAACCTGCCCTATGTCGAGGGCGTGCATCTGGCCTTCGATCACCACCTGAGCGAGACCATCCGCAACCAGGGCCGGCGCGACAACCACATCATCGACCCCGAGGCGCCCTCGGCGGCGCGCGTGCTCTATGACCACTATGGCGGCCAGAGCGCCTTCCCGCGCATTTCCGAGGAGATGATGGAGGCGGTGGACAAGGGCGACTCGGCCCGCTTCACGCGCGAGGAGGTGCTGCACCCCAAGGGCTGGGAGCTGCTGAACTTTCTCATGGACGCGCGCACCGGACTGGGCCGCTTTCGCGACTTTCGCGTCTCGAACTACCAGCTCATGATGCAGCTCATCGACTACTGCCGCGAGCACAGCATCGAGCAGATTCTGGCCCTGCCCGATGTGAAGGAGCGGGTCGATCTCTATTTCGAGCAGGAGTCGCGCTTTCGCGAACAGATCGAGCGCTGCGCGCGCCGCTATGACAATCTGGTGGTGCTCGATCTGCGCGCGGAAGAGGTCATCCATGCCGGCAACCGCTTCGTCATCTACGCGCTCTTTCCCGAGTGCAACATCTCCATCCATGTGATGTGGGGCCTCAAGCAGCAGAACACCGTCATGGCCATCGGCAAGTCCATCTTCAACAAGACCTCCAACACCAACATCGGCGAGCTGGCGCTGGCCCATGGCGGCGGCGGGCACGCCAACGCCGGCACCTGCCAGGTCGAGAACGCGCGCGCCGAGGCGGTGCTCGCCGAACTTATCGCGCGCATCACGGCCGATGGCTGAGAGCCTCGTCGCCTCGGGCGCCGCGCCCGGTGTGACGCCGCGCGCGCGCTACGACGCGCTGCTCGGCCGCGCGCTCTTCGCCGCCGATCCGCTCGACATCGAGGCCGCGCTCGCCGAGGCGGCCGATCTGGGGCGCGAGCTGGTGCGGCGCGAGACGCCGCCCGAGGAACTCAGCGAGCTGCACCACGACGCCCTGGTGCGTCTCGCCCGCGCCCATCCCGAGCTGCGCCTGGAGGCGGTGGCCGAGCGCCTTACCGCACCGCTCATGGAGGCCTACATGGCTTACAGCCTGGCCTTTCGCGAACAGCTCGAACGGCGCACCGAGCATCAGCTCAACCTGCGCCTGGAGCAGTCGCGCCGGCTGGAGGCCATCGGCACCCTGGCCGCCGGCATCGCGCACGATTTCAACAACATCCTCGGCGCCATCGTCGGGCGCGCCGAGCTGCTCAGCGATGAGATTGCGCCGGCTTCGCCCGCCGAGCGCCATGTGCGCATCATTCTGCAGGCGAGCTTTCGCGCCCGCGACCTGATCGCGCGCATGCTCACCTTCGCCCGTGAGATGGGCGATGAGCCCGCACCCATGGATGCCCTGCCAGCCATTCTCGATACCATCGAGCTGCTGCGCGCCACCCTGCCCGCCGGTGTCGAGCTGCACATGCAAACCCCGCCCGATGCCGCCTGGATGCTCGCCGAGCCCTCGCAGATCCAGCAGATTCTCATGAATCTCTGCGTCAACGCCGCCGACGCCATGCCGGATGGACGCGGACGCATCGAGATTGAGCTTGCCCCCTCGGTGCGCCACGCGCCGGATGGCGCTGCTGGACTCTGGTGTCTGCGCGTGAGCGACACCGGCGAGGGCATGTCGCCCGAGCTTCAGGAGCGGGTGTTCGACCCCTTCTTTACCACCAAGGCCCCCGGCAAGGGCAGCGGACTCGGACTCTCGGTCATCCATGGCCTGGTCAGCAAGCTCGGGGGTATCATCGAACTCAAGAGCACACCCGGCGCCGGCAGCCAGTTCAGCATCTATCTGCCACGCATCGAGGCGCCCGCAGCGGAGGAGGATCCCCATGGCCCGCATTCTGATCGTGGATGACGACGAGCTCTTTCGTGACATGCTGCACGACATGGTGGTCCGCGAGGGCCATGAGGTGACGTGCGCAACCAACGGACGCGAGGCGCTGAGCCTGCTCAGCGACCAGAAGATGGATCTCGTCATCACCGACATCCTCATGCCCGAGAAAGACGGCATCGAGCTCATCATGGAACTGGGCGCCCGCCCCGAGTCGCCGCCCATCATCGCCGTCTCGGGCGGGCGGCGCGCCATCAGCCGCGAGTTCAATCTCGACTCGGCGCGTCTCATGGGCGTGCGCGCCACACTCGCCAAGCCCTTCACCCGCGACCAGTTGCGCACCGCCATCGACGACGCGCTGAGCGCCTGAGCCCCATGCACCCGCCGCGCCCCTTCGTGCTCGCCATCACCAACCGCAAGGGTGGCACCGGCAAGACCACCACAGCGGTGAACCTGGCCGCCGGCTTTGCCGCGCGCGGCCAGCGCACCCTGCTCATTGACCTCGACACCCAGGGGCATTGCGCGCTCGGGCTGGGCATGAGCCTCGGCGAAGGGCAGCCGGCCGCCCAGCATCTCTTTGCCGAGACACCCATCGCGCTGGAAGAGGCCATCGTGCCGAGCCGCTGGGAGGGGCTGCATCTCATCCCCGCCGACACCAGTTTCCAGCACGATCGCACCCCGAGCGACGAAGGGGCGCTCGCCCGCGCGCTCGCCGCCCCGGCCATCGCCGAGGGCTACGACCTCATTCTCATCGACACCCCGCCCTCGCTCGACCGGCTGCTGCTCAACGCCCTGGGCGCAGCCCACGCCACCCTCATCCCCTTTGTGCCACATCCGCTCGCCGAGGAAGGCGTGCGCCAGCTCGCGCGGCTCTTCTTTCGGGTGGCCATGGCGAGCAATGCCAACCTGCGCCTGCTCGGCGTGCTGCCCATCCAGTTCGACGGGCGCACCGGTCAGCACAAACGCGGCTGCGCCCAGCTCGCGCATCAGTACGGACGCGAGCGTCTGCTGCCGCCCATTCGCAACGACATCCGCCTTGCCGAGGCCTTTGCCGCCGGTCAGCCCATCGAGGTCTTCGCCCCGCGTTCGCGCGGCGCCGAGGACTATCGTCGCGTGCTCGATCAACTCCTTGAGCGCATGGCGATCACTGACGCCTGAGCGCCCTTGCACACCACCTAGGGAACGCTCGCCACAGCCTCAAGGAATCCACCATGCCTAGAATCGCCACCGTGACCACACTGCTGATCAGCCTCGCCCTCGGCGGCTGTTTAGCGACGCCGCTGGAATCGAGCTGGGTTGCGCCCGAGCCTCCGAACGAGCGCTACGAACGCCTGCTGGTGGTGGGTCTCGCTGACAACGCCCAGATCCGCGCCGCCTACGAGGATCATCTGAGCTACGCCCTGTCCGAGTTCGGCGTCGAGGCGCGCAACGGTCACGAACAGCTCAGGAACAAGGAGTGGCGCTCCAGCCGGCGACTGCGTCAGGCAAGCGCACGTCTAGGCGCCGAGGGCGTGCTCATCACCCATCTGGCCTGCGACGAACACAGCGAACCGAGCGCCTCGCCCAGCCTGCATCAGATTGGCGAGCAGGCCCGCGCGCTCGCCTCCTACCATGCGCATGTGATCAACGACATCGACAACCCTGAGTATTACGCCCAGAAACGCCCCCTGCGGCTGGAGACCAATCTCTACGACGCCCAAAGCGCCGCCCTGATCTGGTCGGGCCGCTCCGCCATCCTGCAACCCGACGCGGAACACACCACCCTGAGCGAACTCACCAAGGCCACGGTACAACGCCTGCACCAGGACGGACTCATTGGCAAGCCCGCCGACGGCCAAGAAAGCCCGTAGCCCGTAGATACGCACCGCGTACCATTCCGCCAAGGCTTGAAAAAACCACCGCGTTTCCGAAGGTAAAGGTACGCAGTGCGTACCTACGCCGTGGAAGCGGCTTCCAGCCGCGAGCAGACAGCGATGCACTTGCAGACAAGTCTGCGACTGCGCCCC